>CAZQYK010000445.1:0-4892 GCA_964597285.1 uncultured Spirochaetales bacterium | reverse complement strand
CGCCGGCGCGATCTTCTCGGGCTTCGCGATGGTGCTGACGATGATGATCCCGGTGCGCCGGATCTTCGGCCTCGAGGAGTACATCACCGACTACCACTTCGAGAACATGTCGAGGTTCATCCTGCTGACCTCGATCATCGTCGGCTACGCCTACCTCGCCGAGTACTTCATCGCGTGGTACAGCGGCGTCGAGGCCGAGCAGACCTCCTTCTGGATGCGCGCCTTCGGACCGTACTGGGCTTCGACCTGGACGATGATCATCTGCAACGCTGTCGTGCCACAGATCCTGTGGTTCAAGCGGGCGCGCACGCACGTGCCGACGCTCTTCGTCGTGTCGGTGCTGATCAACGTCGGCATGTGGTTCGAGCGCTACGTCATCATCATCAGCGGCCTGTCGCGCGAGTACGATCCGGCCGTCTGGGGCATCTACACGCCGAGCTGGCCCGAGCTGATCATCGTCGCCGGGAGCTTCGGCTTCTTCTGCCAGTTCTTCCTGATCTTCCTCAAGCTGTTCCCGATCGTCGCCGTCGCCGAGGTGAAGGAGCTCGAGATCCACGCCCGGATGCACGGCGAGGGAGGCCACTGATGCCGCTACTCGTGGGCGTCTTCGATCGGCCCGACCACATCGCCAGCGCCGCGCGCCGGCTGCGCGACCGCGGCTACGGCGACCTCGAGACCTACTCGCCGGCCCCGTTCCCGGAGGTCGACGACGCGGTGATCGAGAAGCCGAGCCCGGTGCGCCTGTACACGCTCGTCGGCGGGCTGCTCGGCGTCCTCACCGGCTACGCGCTCACGCTGTGGATGGCGAACGACTGGCCGATCATGCTCGGCGGCAAGCCCTTCTCGTCGATCCCGCCGTACACGATCATCGCCTTCGAGCTGACGATCCTCTTCGGCGGCGTGCTGACGGTGCTCGGCCTGTTCATCGTGGCGGGGCTGCCGCGGATCAAGCTCGACCCGGCCTACGACGCGCGCTTCTCGGGCGAGGAGTTCGGCCTCGCGGTGCGCTGCCGCGACCGCGACGTGCCCGAGATCGAGGGCCTGCTGCGCGACCACCACGCGACGGAGGTCAGCCTTGTCGAGGCGTAGCGCGTTGCGTACCTCCCGCAGCTTCTTCGTCGGCACGGCGCTGCTCTTGTGCTTCGGCGTCGGCTGCTGGGAGCAGTGGTCCGACACCTGGTGGCCGCAGATGAAGCGGCAGAAGGCGGTGCAGGCCTTCGAGGTCGTCGGCACCGGCGACCGCGTCGAGGCCTTCACGCCGCCCGAGGGCACCGTGCCGGCCGTCGGCGCCCCGCCGGAGAAGCTCGACCCCTTCGACGACGCCGCGCAGAACGCGCTCGTGAACCCGCGCCCGATGTCGCTCGACTCGCTCGAGAACGGCCGACTGCAGTACGACCGCTACTGCACCACCTGCCACGGCGCGACCGGCCTCGGCGACGGCCCGGTCAGCATGACCGGCTCGATCCGCGGGCCCTTCGCCGGCGTGCTCGCGCTGGCCGGCCCGGCGAGCATCGCGAAGGTGCGCAGCGACGGGCACCTCTACTCGACGATCCGCTACGGGCGCCGCCGCATGCCCGGCTACCAGCGCATCCCCTCCGACGACCGCTGGGACATCGTCAACTACCTCCGCTACCTGAACGGTCAGAAGGAAGTCGCGCCGTGACGACGACGAACTACGCCGCCAATCCCGGCGAACTGCCGATGCCGCTGCTCGCGACCTGCGGCGTGCTGATCGTGATCGGCGCCGCCGCGTTCGTCGCCGGCGACCCCGAGACCGTGTGGCGCGCGTTCCACGTCAACTGGCTCTACTTCGGCATGCTGTCGCAGGCGGCGCTGTGCCTCGCCTGCGCGCTCGTGATCATCGGCGCGCGCTGGGCCGGCCCGATCCGCCACGTCGCCGAGGGCCTCGCCGCGTGGGTGCCGATCTCCTTCGTGCTCTTCCTCGTCGGCAACTTCCTCGGCCGCGAGCACATCCACACGAACTGGCTGCACGGCGCGCCGCCCGGCAAGGAGGGCTGGCTCACCTTCGGCCGCGTCTACGCGACCGACGCCGCGATGCTGCTCGTCGGCACGCTGCTGACGCTCGCGTTCCTGCGCGCGTCGTTCCGCCCGGCGCTCGCCGGCGCGGCCGAGCGCGCGACGCGCGCGAAGGGCCTGTTCGAGAGCTGGACCGCCGGCTGGAAGGGCGACGAGCAGGAGTGGGAGGCGTCGCAGAAGCGCCTGCGCGTGCTCGCGCCGATCATCTGCCTCGTCTACGCCTTCGGCTTCACGTTCATCGCCTTCGACCAGGTGATGTCGCTCAACCCCACCTGGTTCTCGAACATCTTCGGCTGGTACTTCCTCTGGGGCGGCTTCCTGTCGGGCATCGCCGCGACCGCGCTGATCTGCGTGCTGCTGCGCGCGACGCAGCCGGGCTGGGACGTCGAGATCACGAAGAGCCGGATGCACGACCTCGGCAAGATGGTGTTCGCGTTCTCGATCTTCTGGATGTACCTGTTCTTCGCGCAGTACATCGTGATCTGGTACGGCAACCTCCCCGAGGAGACGCAGTTCTTCCAGGCGCGCCTCGGCACGCAGTTCCTGCAGGACAGCTGGTACGTCGTCTGGGCCTACCTCGACGAGCCCTACGTCAAGCTCTCGCTCGTCGCGTGGCTCGGCTGCTGGGTGACGCCCTTCTGGGTGCTGCTCGGCCAGGCGCCGAAGAAGACGCCTGCGATCCTCGGCGGCGTGTCGGCGATCGTGCTGCTGGGCTTCTGGCTCGAGCGCAACGCGCTCGTGTGGCCGTCGCTCGTGCCGAACGACGGCTCGTCTTGGGCCGGCGGCGTGCAGTTCGCGGTGGCGCTCGGCTTCCTGGGCGCGTTCGTGCTGACCTTCCTCGTGTTCAGCCGGATCTTCCCGACGCTCCCGCTGCCGCGCAGGTCCAGCTGAGGCGCCCGCAAGGAGAGCGACTCGAGAGTCGCTCTCCGCGCAGCGAGCCGCAGGCGAGCGAAGTCGAACGAGCTAGCTTCGGGACCGTGGAGACCCGCTTCTCGCTGCGCGGCCGCCCGGCGGCGATCACGCTCGAGGCGCGTGGCTTCCACCATCCCGACAGCGCCCGCGGCGGGCCGCTCGTGTTCACGCTCTACGAGGACGTGACGCACCTCGCGAGCTCGACGCGCGCGCTGTGGATCGGCGCGCGGCGCTCGGTCTACATCGTCGCGCGGCGCAGCTTCGTCGACCCGGACGGGCCCGAGCACGTCGTGCGCGCGCTGCTCGAGCGCATCGCGCAGCAGCCCGAGGGCCGCGCGCAGCTCGCGCGGATGGCCGAGATCGAGGAGACCGCGCGCGCCGCCGCGCCGCCGCACGCGACCTGGGCGCTCGCGGCGCTCTGCGCCGCGGTGTACGCGCTCGGGCTCTTCGTCGGCCCCGACGTGCACGGCGTCGGCTACTTCACGCGCGCGCTCGCCGCCGACGGCGACTGGTGGCGCGTCGTCACCGGCAACCTGCTGCACGCGGGCTGGCTCCACCTCGTGCTGAACCTGATGGGCCTCACGGCGATCGGGCCGCTCGTCGAGCACGCGGTGGGCCGCGCGCGGATGGTGCTCGTGATGGTCGCCTCGGGGCTCGGCTCGATGCTCGCGAGCGGCCTGTGGACCCCGCTGCAGGTCGTCGGCGTGTCGGGCGTCGTCTGCGGGATCCTCGGCGCGCTGCTGTGGCTCGAGCTGCGCGCGACGGAGCGCCTGCCGTCGTGGTGGCGCGTGCCGCGGCGCGCGCTCTTCTGGATGATCGGCGCGACCGCGCTGCTGGGCCTCTTGCCCTTCGTCGCCGGCGCCGCGCACACCGGCGGCTTCGTCGCCGGCGCAGCCGTGACGGCCGCGCTGACGACGCGTGGGCTGCGCAGCCGGCCGAGCCCGTCGCGCGTGCGCGCGCTCGCCGGCGCCGCACTCGCGCTCGCGGCCGTCTCGGTCGCCGCCGCCGGCTGGGAGCTCGTGCGCGACGGCGGCGACTACGCCGCGCGCCAGATGGTGCGCCTCGGACGCCTGCCCGGCGCGACGCCCGACGAGCTGAACAACGCCGCGTGGACGATCGCGATCGACCCCGACGCGACGCGGGCGCAGCTCGAGGAGGCTCTCGTGCTCGCCCGGCGCGCCGTCGAGGACACCGGGCGCCGCGAGGCCTACATCCTCGACACGCTCGCCGAGGTGCACTTCCAGCTCGGTCAGAACCAGGAGGCCGTCGCGGTGATCGAGGAGGCGATCCGCCGCGCGCCATTCCATCTCTACTACCGCCAGCAGCGCCAGCGCTTCCGCGGCGAGCGGCCGGCCCACCCGGCGCCGTGGGAGGAGCGCGAGCGCAACTGGGGCACGCCCGGAATCACCGTTTGAGCGACGCGCCATGTTCCATGGCTGGTGGATGGTCGGCGTCGCGTTCGGCGCGCACCTCGTCGCGTCGGGGCTCGGCTTCTACGGCCTGCCGCGGCTGCTCGTGCCGCTCGCCGACGAGTTCGCGTCGGGGCAGCGCGCCGGCGTGTCGCTGCTCGTCGCGGCGATGAGCGTGCCGGGCATCGTCGTCGGCCCGCTCGTCGGCCGCGCGCTGACGCGCTTCCCGCTGCGCGGCGTGATGTCCTGCGGCGCCGCGGCGCTCGTCGTCGGCTTCGCCGCGGCGTCGCGCGCGACGGCGCTGTGGCAGCTCGCACTCGTCTACGCCACCGCGGTGCCGATCGCGGTGAGCGCGCTGTCAGCGCTCGGCGCGAACGCGCTCGTCGCGAACTGGTTCGACCGCCGCCGCCCGCTCGCGCTCGGCGTCTCGCAGCTCGGCCTCTCGCTCGCCGGCGCCGTGATGACCTTCTTCATCAGCTGGACGCTCGCGCACGGCGGCTGGCGCGGCACCTACCTCTGGTTCGCCGGCATCGC
>CAZQYK010000444.1:0-3063 GCA_964597285.1 uncultured Spirochaetales bacterium | reverse complement strand
ACGAGCATCGGGTCGGCCGGCGCGACGCAGGCCTCGGCCTCGGCGAGCAGCGCCGCGTCGACCCCGTCGGCTTCCAGCGCGGAGACCGGCGTCGCCCACGCGCGGCCGCCCGCGTCGCCGGCGACGAACACGTGGCGCAGGAAGGGAAGCTCGCACAGCGGCAACGTCGGCGGGCGCGCGCCGGCCAGCGACGGCGCCACCGCCTCGAGACGCTCGAGGTAGTCGTTGCCGAGGAAACGCGACACGGTCAGCAGCGCCTGCACGTCGGCGTGTCGCAGCACGTAGCCGAGCTCGCGCGGCTTGTAGAAGGTGTTGATCGGCACGACGAGCGCGCCCACGCGCGCCGCGGCGAGCCACCACAGGACCCAGTCGGGACCGTTCGGCGCGAGCACGGCGACGCGGCTCCCCTTTGCGACGCCGCGCGCGAGCAGGCCCCGCGCGAGGCGTGCCGAGCGCCGCTCGGCCTCGGCGTAGGTGATCCGCCGATCCCCGAGCGCGATCAGCGGCCGCTCGCCGTGGCGCTTCGCGAGCTCGGCCGCGAGGACCGGGACCGTCGGCTCGTAGTCCGGGAAGCGGGGCGTCGCCACGCGGCTAGAGCTACACCAGACGGCCCGGACGGGAAAGCGTAGACTGCGGCCGGACCCTCGAGCGGAGGAGCGCTTTGGACTTCGAATGGTCGGAGGGCGACGCCGCGTACCGCCGCGAGCTGCGCGCGTTCCTCGACGCGAGCCTGCCGCCCGACTGGAAGGAGCTCTCGGTCGACGGCCCCGGCAGCGACGCCCAGGCCGCGTTCTCGCGCGGATTCTGCGCGAAGCTCGCCGAGCGCGGCTGGCTGACCCAGAGCTGGCCGGCCGAGTACGGCGGCGCCGACGCGACGCCGTGGCGCCACGCGGTGCTCTCCGAGGAGATGTGGCGCGTCGGCGAGCCGCGCGGCTCGCAGTACATGAACGTGAACTGGATCGGCCCGTCGATCATGAAGTTCGGCACGGCCGAGCAGAAGGCCTTCCACCTGCCGAAGATCTCGGCCGGCGACGTCCTGTGGTGTCAGGGGTTCTCCGAGCCCGAGGCCGGCAGCGACCTCGCGTCGCTGCGCACCGCGGCGCGGCGCGACGGCGACGACTACGTCGTCGACGGCACGAAGATCTGGACCTCGTACGTCGCCGGCGCCGAGTACTGCTTCCTGCTCGTGCGCACCGACCCCGAGTCGAAGCGCAATCGCGGCATCAGCGTGCTGCTCGCGCCGATGGACGCGCCCGGCATCGCCGTGCGCGAGGTGCCGGCGGTGATCGGCGAGCGCTACTTCCACGAGCTCTTCTTCGACGGCGCGCGCATCCCGGCGAGCTGCCGGCTCGGGCCCGAGGGCGAAGGCTGGGGCGTCGTGTCGTACGCGCTGGCCTTCGAGCGGGTCGGCGCGATGCGCTACGCGCGCGCGGCGCTGACGCTCGACGCGCTCGCCGAGGCCGCCCGCGAGCGCGGTCTGCTCGACGATCCGGTGGTGCAGGAGAAGCTCGGCGCGGCACGCGGCGCGGTCGAGGCCTCGCGCCTGCTCTCGTACCGCGTGATCGACCTGCGCGCGAAGGGCAGCGAGCCCACCGCCGACACCAACGTCGCGCGCGTCGCCGGCACGCTGTGCGAGAACGCGGTGAGCGACCTCGCGCTCGAGATCTTCGGCGCCGAGGCGCTCGCGTACGGCGGCTACGCCGAGTCGTACTGGCGCCTCGCGATGACCGCCGGCGTCGCGGTCGGCACGACCGAGATCAACCTGAACCTGATCGCGAGCCGCTGGCTCGGCCTGCCGCGGGAGTAGCGGGCCGTGGACCTCGCGTGGAACGCCGAGCAGCGCGCGATCCTCGAGGCCGTCGAGGCGCTGTGCGCGCAGCACGCCGGGGCCGAGCGCGCGATCGAGCTCGACGCCAAGGGCGACTGGGACGTCGCGCTCGACGCCGCGCTCAGCGAGGCCGGCTTCGCCGAGATCGCGCTCGGCGCGCCCGAGACCGGCACGCTCGAGGCCGCGCTCGTCGTCGAGGCGGTGGCGCGCCGCGCCGGCACGCTGCCGGCCGGCGCGCAGGTGCTCGTCGCGCCGGTGCTCTGCGCGAAGGTCCAGCCGGGCCCGGTCGCGCTCGTCTCGCTCGCCGATCCGGGGCCGGTGCGCTTCGGCGCGCAGGCGCGCACCGCGCTCGTCGACGCCGGCGACGAGGCGCGCCTCGTCGAGCTCGGGCCCGGCGACGCGGAGCCCGTGCGCTCGAACTTCATGTGGCCGGTGGGGCGCGTGCGGGTCGACGCCGGCTCGGGCCGCTCGCTCGGCATCGGCTCGGGCGAGGCGCTGCGCTGCTGGTGGCGGATCGCACTCGCCGCCGAGATGCTGGGCCTGATGCAGGCGGCGCTCGACGTCACGGTCGACTACGTCGAGCGCCGCCGCCAGTTCGGGCGGCCGATCGGCTCGTTCCAGGCGCTCCAGCACCGCCTCGCGACGTGCACCGTCCGCGTCGAGGCCACGCGTTGGCTGACCTTCGAGGCCGCGTCGCGCGACCACGCGCCCGAGGCCGCCGCGACCGCCGCCGCCTACGCCGCCGACGCCGCGAACGAGATCTTCCGCGAGACGCATCAGATGACCGGCGCGATGGGCTTCACGCGCGAGCACGACCTGCACGTGTTCAGCATGCGGCTCCAGGCGCTGCGGCTCGAGCTCGGCGGCGCGTCGGCGCACCGCCGGGCCGTCACCGCGCTGCGCTGGAACGCCGGATCTTGAGCTTCGACCTCTCGCTCGACGACGCACAGCAGGCGATCGCCGACGCGGTCGCGCACTTCTGCGCCGAGCGCTGCCCCGAAGAGATCGGGCGCGCCGGCGCCGGCGCGTTCCCGCGCGAGCTCTGGCGCGAGCTCGCCGAGCTGGGCGTGCTCGCGCTCGCGACGCCGGAGGGGGACGGCGGCGCGTGCGAGCTCGTCGCGGCGCTCGAGTCGCTCGGCGCCGCGGTGTTCCCGGGACCGCTCGCGGCGACCTTCCTCGCGACGCAGGTGCTCGGCCCCGACGAGCGCGCGCGCGTCGCCGCCGGCGAGTGGGTC
>CAZQYK010000443.1:0-3159 GCA_964597285.1 uncultured Spirochaetales bacterium | reverse complement strand
TGGTCCTGGATCGCGTCGTCGCCCTCGTAGAGGAACGCGGTCGAGCCGACGACGTCGCTCGCGACCGTCGGGTCGGGCGCGGGCGCCGCCCCGGCGGCCGGGGGCGCCGGGCCCGGGACGGGCTCGGTCGCTCGCACAACGGTGCGCTGGTCCGTCGCCGACTCCGCCCCCCTCGTCGCCGTGGCGGTCAGGACGTTCGTGAAGAGGCCGAGCGGCACGGTCGCCTCGAACGACGCGCCCGTCATGGCCGCCGTGACACCGTTCACGTCGACGCTCACGGCACCCGGGGCGCTGTCGTTGACCGACCCGCTCACGACGATCGAGCTGGCGTCGGTCGTCGTGCCGAGCGCAGGGCTCTCGACCGCGACCGCGAGCGGCGGCAGTGTGACCGTGATGCTGTGGGAGTCGCTTCCGAACGGGCTCGACGCGGTTGCGGTCAGGACGTTCGCGCCGAGCGAGAGCGCGGCGTCGGCCTCGAAGCTCCGGCCCGAGACCGCCGTCGTGAGGCCGACCACCGCGGCGTCGATCGGCTGCGTCCCGAGGAACATGCCCTCGACGGTCGGGAGCGAGGTCGTCGAGGTGCTCCCATCGGGGGGTGCGGTGAGGTAGACCGTCGGCGGCTCGCCCCACTCGAGCGCGCCGATGTCGTACTCGAAGCCGCCGTCGTCGTCGCCGTCGGCGGGCCGCACGGCCTGCGTACGCCAGTCGCGCTGGAGCGTCGCGAGGTCGAGCGCCGGGGTCGTCGGCGGGCCCGTTCCGGCGTCGATGATCGGCGAGGCGGCGTCGGCGAAGAAGTCGTCGTCGAGCGTGCCCCAGGTCGCGTCGGCGCCCTTGCCCTCGTCGAAGAGCACGGCGGGGTCGTCGCAGCCGGTACTCGCGGCGTAGCCGGAGCCTTCGCTGCCGGTCGGCGTCAGATTCCCCGACGCCGTCGGCGTCTCGAGCGGCGCCGGCTGTACCTCGCCCGCGCCGTTGCCGCAGAGGAGGTTGTGCCACAGACCCATCTCGGTGCCGGCGAGCAAAGTGATGATTCCCGTCGCGTCTCGGACGACGCCGTAGGCCGGAAGCAGAGAGACGTCGGCGCCGTTGCCGGCGATCAGGTTGTTCCACAGGAGCGGCCGCACGAAGCCCGAGACGAGGACCCCGTTGCGGGCGTTGCCTTGGATCGTGTTCGACCACAGGTGCTGCTCGGCCGTTGCGAAGGGCGGCAAGTCCTGGAACACGACGCCGTCGCGGCGGTTCGCGTGGACGAGGTTGTGCGCGAGGAGCGTCTCGGGATTGCCCTCCTCGACGAGCACGCCGCCTCCGCACTCGGGCCGGCCGTTCGCGACGACGCGCAGGCCCACGAGCGCGAGCTCGCTGTTGCCCTCGGCGCCGCCGAGCGCGCGCACGCCCCAGCCCTCGAAGCCGTGGATCGCGAGCCGCCGCAGCACGACGCGCGACGAGCGGCCGATCGTCACCGCTGCGGCGCCGGCGAGACACTCGGCGAGCGTCGGGTCGTCCGGCTCGATCACCGCACTGTCCGCCGGACTCGCCGGGTCGCCTTCGACGACGAGGGCGCTCTTCGCGTCGATGCTCACGCGCTCGGCGTAGGTGCCCGGCTGCACGCGGACGATGTCGCCCGGGCTGGCGGCGTCGACGGCGTCCTGGATCGTCGGGAAGCACGGAGACTTGCCGCCGCAGGTCGGGTCCGAGGCGCTCACGAAGAGCAGCGGCAGCGGCGTCGCGGCGATGTGGAGTACGCGCAGCGAGTCGGCGGGCCCGAGGCCCTCGATCTCGACGTCGATCTGGCGCACGTCGGCGAGCTTCGCGGCGCTGAAGTCCGAGAGTGGGAGCACGTTGGCGCCGTCGACGATCGGGATGGGACTGCCGACCGCGCCATTCGACCTCCACAACCGCAGCCGCGCCGTCGCGGCGCTGCCAGTCACCTCGCTCGCGACCAGGACGATCTCGGCGTAGTCGTTCAGGTCGAGCCCGAGCGCTCCGGCGTGGAACGCCGGGCTCGGCGGCGAGCTCGCGAGGCCGTCGTAGTAGAACGTCACCGTCCCAGCCGGAGCGGCGGTGAGCAGCGGTCCGTCGTCGGTGGAGGCCGACGGCGAGAGCACGGCGCTCGCGATGCCGCCTGGCGCGACGGTGACGCGCGCCTCGACGAGTCGCACGCCGCCGACGACGTTGGCGAGCCCCGACTGCTCGGCGCGCGTCGGGCCGGCCGTCGTCGCCGTCTCCTCGACGACGGTGAACGCGCCGTCCTCGAAATCGTCGACGACGAAGGCGTCGGTGGGGCGAGGGAGAAGTGCCGCGGCGAGCGCCAGGAGTCCGACGTGCGCTCGCACTGGATTCTCCTCGTTCGTCGTCGAGTCGGAGCCTCCCGCAAGGAAGATTGCACCCGACTCGGCGTCCGCAGAAGCCCGACACCGCGCTTGTCGCACACGAGCGAGGGGGCGTCAACCGGAAATCGACTGCGATGCGCGATCTTCGACGGGCGAATCACTGCTCTTCCGACTCCGCTTACTGGCGGGTTAGGCGAGCGCCGCGACCCGCGCGCGCCAGCGCGCGAGCAGCGCCTCTGAGCGCGGGCCGCACGCACGCACGGCGAGCGTGCGTGCGGCCTCACCCTGCTCTGCCTTTCGCGCGATCGCGATCTCGAGGCGGTCGTCGGGCCACGCGTCGGGGACGCGCTCGGCCCATTCGACCGCGACGCACGCGCCCGGCGCGAGCCAGTCGAGAAGCCCGGCGTTCTCGAGCTCGGCCGCGCTCGCGATGCGGTAGCAGTCGACGTGAACTAGCGCGCCGCCGCCCGGCAGCGCGAGCTCCTGCGCGACGACGAAGGTCGGGCTCGTGACGCGCTCAGGCGCCAGGCCGAGCCCGGCCGCGAGGCCCTTGACGAAGTGCGTCTTGCCGGCGCCGAGCGGGCCGCTCAAGAGCACGAGCGCGCCGTCGGCGTCGATCGCCGCGCCGAGCGCCGCGGCGACGCGCGCCGTCTGATCAGGCCCCGGGGAATCGAGGCGCAAGGTCGGGGCCGGAGTCCGGGTCGTCATCGGCCGCGGCGCGCAGCCACGCGAGGGTCGCGGGCAGCTCGCGCGCGAGGTCGCCGGCGAGCACGCCCGCCGCGCCGCGGCGCGCCGCGAGCCGGTCGGCCGCGGCGCCGTGCACCCACGCGCC
>CAZQYK010000442.1:0-8987 GCA_964597285.1 uncultured Spirochaetales bacterium | reverse complement strand
CGCCGAGCGAGGCGAGCAGCCACGCGCACACCGGACCCGACACGATGCGGCTCGCGTCGATCACGCGGATCCCGTCGAGCGGCCTCATGGCGCGCGATGGTGCACGGCGGGGCCGGGGCGGGCAACACGAGTGGCGTCGCCGTCGCCCGCCGGCCGAGCGCGGTTAGAATGCCCGGCCATGAGCTGGGAGCGCGAGGTCGAGGAGCTGCGCCGGCGCCGCGAGGCCGCCGCCGAGCTCGGCGGCGCCGACGCGATCGCGAAGCACCACGCGCGCGGCCGGCTCACGGTGCGCGAGCGCGTCGACGCGCTCGTCGACAAGGGCAGCTTCCGCGAGCAGGGTCGGATCGCAGGCAGCTCGGAGACCGACGACGAGGGCCGGCTCGTCGCGTTCCAGCCGACCAACGCGGTGATCGGCACCGCGCGCCTCGACGGCCGCCCGGTGGTCGTCTGCGGCGACGACTTCACGCTGCGCGGCGGCGCGTACTCGCCGGCCGGCATGGCGAAGGCCGAGTACGCCGACCGGCTCTCGGCGCGCCTGCGCGTGCCGAACGTGAGGCTGCTCGAGGCCGGCGGCGCGTCGGTGTCGGGCGTGACCGGCGTGAAGGGCCGCTCGGGCTACGACTTCGTGCAGGGCGCGACGTCGAACCACGCGCTCGTCGAGTGCCGCGCGACGGTGCCGATGGTCGCGGCGGCGCTCGGGCCGGTGGCCGGCTACGCGGCCGGGCGGCTTTGCGCCGCGCACTTCTCGCTGATGACGCGCGACACCGCGCAGGTGCTGATCGGCGGCCCGGCGCTCGTCGCGCGCGCGACGAAGGAGGAGCTGCGCAAGGAGGAGCTCGGCGGCGCCGACGTGCACGGCAGGAGCGGCGTCGTCGACAACGTCGCCGCCGACGAGGCCGACGTCTGGCGCCAGATCCGCGCGTTCCTGTCCTATCTGCCGTCGAACGTCTGGGAGGGCCCGCCGGTCGCGCCCTGCGACGACCCGCGCGAGCGCGCCGAGGCGCGGCTGATCGAGATCGTGCCGCGCGAGAGCCGGCGCGCGTACAAGATGCGCCGGGTCGTCGAGTGGATCGTCGACGCGGGCTCATTCTTCGAGCTCGCGCCCGGCTACGGCCGCACGCAGATCACCGGCCTCGCGCGCGTCGCCGGGCACCCGGTGGGCGTGCTCGCGAACGACCCCTACGTCTACGGCGGCAGCATGACCGCCGACGGCGCGCAGAAGCTGCGCCGCTTCGTCGAGCTGTGCGACGCCTTCCACCTGCCGATCCTGTCGCTGATGGACGAGCCCGGCTTCATGATCGGCAGCCGCGCCGAGCAGGACGCGACGATCCGCCACGGCATGGAGGCGATGTTCGCGGTGCAGCAGAGCGAGGTGCCGTGGATCACCGTGATCGCGCGCAAGAGCTTCGGCGTCGCAGCGGGCCTGCACCTCGGGCCGCGCGGCACCGTCGTCGCGTGGCCGTCGGCGCAGAGCGGCTCGCTGCCGATCGAGAGCGGCGTCGCGCTCGCGCACGGGCGCGAGATCGCCGAGGCCGACGACCCCGAGGCGCTGCGCCAAGAGCTCGAGGCGCGCTACGCCGAGGCGCAGTCGATCTTCCCGCGCGCCGAGGACTTCGGCGTGCACGACCTGATCGACCCGCGCGAGACGCGCGCGCGCCTGTGCGACTGGATCGACGAGATCCAGCCCGTGCTCGCGCTCCAGCGCGGCCCGCGCGCCTACTCCGCGCGTCCGTAGCGGCGGCCTACTCCGCCTTCGGCTCGTCGTTGCCGGCCGCGCGCGCGCGCATTCGCGCGAGCGGGTTGCGGGGCCCGTCGTCGGCGGTGGGCGCCGGGGCGACGTCGTCCTTCGGGCTCTCGCCCGACAGGCGGAACGCGCTGCCGCCGTCGGCGAAGAGCAGGTGCGCGTGGAAGAGCTCGAGCAGCCGCTCGCGCGGCAGCTCGCTGCCGAAGAAGGCCTCGTCGAGCCGCACGTTCGCTTCGCGCAGGCCCACGATCACCGGCTCCTGTCCGGGGGCCGCGCGCCGCGTCAAGAGCGCGGTGCGCACCGGCGGCTTCTCGAGGTTCGTCATCTGGAGCTCGGAGAAGAGCTTCGTCAGGTTCGAGAGCGGGCGCTCGACGCTCTTCGGCCGCACGCCGTCGGGCTCCGCGGCGGCCCAGCGCGCGTGCGCGAACACCGCGGCCTCGCCGTCGAACGCGACGCGGATCTGGTCGATCGGCCGCACCGCGTCCTCGAGCCGCGCGGTGACCAGCGCCGACAGCGTCCCGGCCGCGAGCGCCGACAGCACCTCCTGCTCCGACGTCGACAGGAACAGGTCGACGCCGAAGGCCTCGAGGTAAGGCGCGAAGGGCTCGCCGCCGGTGAACGCGATCCGCGTCACCTGGAGCGCCTGCTCGCGCACCGACGCGAACAGACGCGGGCTCGTGTCGCCGCTCGCCGGCGAGACGACCACGAGCTCGAAGCGGCGCGACACGTGCTCGCTGAGCCGAAGCAGCGCCTTCGCGACCGGAAGCGCGCGGCCCGGCCGCAGCGCGTCGCCTTCGCGCTCGATCTGATGACGCCGGAATCCCTCGGCGTTGCCCGAGCGCGACATCTCGTCGTCGGCCTCGAAGTCGAAGAGCGCGTGCGAAGAGACGGCCACGACGTAGCGCTTCGAGAGCGGGTCCTGCATTCCGATCGCCTCCGGGAGGGTGGGCGGGCCGCGCGGCCCGAGCGGGCGCGCACCCGTGCCCATCTCATCGGCGCGGGGAGCTGCGACTTAAGGAAAATGCAGCGCCGCAGGCCAAGGTGCCGGAACCGATCCGGAATTCCCGCGGCGACGCCCGCGGGGGCCCTCGACCCGCCGGCCGCTCAGGCGCCGTCCGGATCGCGCAGCGCGTAGCCGGCGCCGCCGAGCTCCTTGGCCTCGTAGAGCGCGTCGTCGGCGCGCGCGACGAGCGCGTTCGCGCTCTCGAGCGGGCGGCAGACGCTGATCCCGGCCGACACGGCGATCGGGCGCGGCTCGCCGTCGGTCGCGACCGGGTGTCGCTCGAGCGCGCCGAGCACCGCCTGCACGACGACCTCGGCGCCGAACAGGTCGAGCCCGGGATGGATCGTCGCGAAGGTGTCGCCGTCGAGCCGGCACACGACGTCGAGCGGGCGGATCCGCTCGCCGAGCAGCCGCGTGAACTCGCGCAGCACGAGGTCGCCGGCGCGGTGTCCGTGCGCGGCGTTGACCTCCTTGAGCCCGTCGAGATTCCACAGCGCGAGCGCGAGCGGCGTGCCGGGATCGCGCTCGAGCACGAGGCGCTGCAGGCGCCGCTCGAACACGCGCCGGTTGCCGACGCCGGTCAGCGGGTCGTGCGTGTCGGGGTCGGCGAGCGCGTCGCGCTGCGCGAAGGCGGACAGACGCAGCACGTAGCTCTGCTCGCCGCCGGGCAGCGCCGCGCTCGCGACGTCGAGGTGGTACGGGGCGCCGTTCAGCGCGACGCGGTGCAGGCTGCGCGCGTCGGCGAGCTCGCCGCGCGTCAGGTGATGGCCGCGCAGGATCGCGAGCATCGACTTGCCGGGGTAGAGCTCGCCGAACGCGAGGCCGGCGGCGCGGTTCGCGTAGCGCAGCGCGCCGTCGGCGCCGACGACGAGCACGATCTCGTCGATCGCGTCGTAAGCGGCGCGCAGGTGGTCGAGCTCGGTGACCTCGCCGAACGCGACGCAGGTGTAGCGCGTGCCGGCGTGCTCGACGCGGTGGAAGCGCAGGTGCGCGACGACCGTCTCGGGCCCGATGCGCAGCCGCTGGAGCGGCAGCTCGCCGCGCGGCGCCGCGAGCGCGGCGGCGAGCCGGGCGCGGTCGTCGAGCTCGATCACGTTGTAGAGCGAGCGGCCGACGGCCTCCTTCGGGTCGAGCAGCATGCGCTGGAAGAAGCTCTCGCTCGCCTGCGCGATCAGGAAGGTGTCGCTGTAGACGCCGACGTGCGGGTCGCCGGCCGCGCGCAGCACCGCCTCGGCGACGCCGCGCGTCTCGTCGGCGGAGTCGCCGCCGGAGAGCTGCGCGTGCAGGCGACGCAGCGACGCGGACAGGCGCGGCGCCGCGATCACGAGCGCGGCGACCGCGCCGCTGAACGAGACGAGCGGAGCGAGGCCCGTCGACGCGGCGCCCTGCACCCACGCGACGCCCCAGACGCCGGCGAGCGCGAGCGCGCCGCTGCCGAGCGCGAGTGCCGCCGGGCCGACGAGCGCGCTCGCGACGAGCGGCGGCACGAGGAACGCGAGCCCGAGCGGGCTCGCTGCGCCGCCGCCGAGTGCCCACAGCCACGCCGCGATCCCGGTGCCGGCCGCCTGGTGCGCGGCCACCGCCGCGCCGAGCGCGCGCGGCGTGCGCAGCCGGTAGCCCTGGTCGGCGCTCGCGGCGAAGAGCGCGACGCCCGCGAGCGCGCCCCAGCCCGGCGCGCGCCCTTCGCCGAGCCAGGCCGCGAGCCACAGCGCGCCGAGCTGACACGCGAGCGTCGCGACCCAGACGCGGTCGAGCAGCTGTTTGCGCTCGAGCAGCGCGAGCCGCAGCCCGCTCCCGGACCGGGCACGCGGCGCCTCGTGCGGCGAGCTGCGCCGCCGGCGGCGGCGCACCGCGCTCGCGAGACCGGAGGCGTGAGGAGGCGTCGGCTCAGCCATGGGCGTGCACGTCGTCGGCGAAGTGGTCGCGGTACAGGCGCCGGCCCGCGGCGCGCAGCCACAGCCAGTTCAGGAAGCCGACGGTGACCGGGACGAGCAGTGCGATCGTGTAGAACAGGTAGGCCGGCGCGAGCGGCAGGTGCTCGCGGCGCTCCGCGGCCGGCAGCGTCGCGCACAGCATCAGGCCCACGAGCAGCGTGTACTTGAGCCACACGAGCGGCAGGTACCAGACGCTCGTCCACCCGGTGTCGGGCACGAGCGCCGTGCCGGCGACGAGGTCGAGCCCGTTCAGCGCGCTCGCCGCGAGCGCCGCCGCGCTCAGCAGCTTGAACGGGTGCAGCGCGATCCCGAGCAGGCCCAGGTACACCGCGTACTGGTAGAAGTGCATCGGCCGGCCGCGGCACGCGCGCCAGATCCCGCGCGCGTTCTCGGAGTAGACCTTCGCGAGCCCGTACGACCAGCCGACGCGCTGCGAGAAGAGCGCGCCGACGCGGTCCTTGCCCTCGGTCTCGGCGACGAGGCGTTCGTCGTAGTAGATGCGCTCGCCGCGCGCGAGCAGGTGCAGCGTGTTCTCGAGGTCTTCGGCGTAGACCGAGAGCGAGTGGCGCTCGAGCGCCTCCTCGAGCGCGTCGCGCTGGTAGACGGCGACGCCCGAGGTGATCGAGTAGTCGCCGAGGCTCTTGCGGCCGACGCCGAACATCAGCGCGTACTCGAGACGCTGGAAGCGCGTGAGCCAGCCCTCGCGCTCGACGGTGATGCGCGGGCACAGCGCCGCGTGGCCGCTGCGCTGGAAGTCGAAGAGGACGCTCTCGAGCGTCGAGAGGTCGGTGCGCGCGAGCTCCAGGATGCGGGTGTCGGGGTCGAGGATCAGAATCGTCTCGACCTCGGCCGGCAGGTGGCGCAGCAGCTCGCGAATCGCGCCCGGCTTGTGGCGGTTCGAGCCGCCGCGGACGACACGCAGGCCGACCGCCTCGAGGCGCTCGGCCGTGCCGTCGGCCGACGCGTCGTCGATCACCCAGAGCCGGTCGCGGTGCTCTCCCGTCGCGGCGACGAAGGCGTCGGCCGCGTCGCCGAGGTCGTGCACCGAGACGGCCAGCGCCCACGGCCGCAGGTGCAGCCGGCGCTGGTACGGGGTCCAGCGCCCGACGTCGAGCGGCACCGAGGTCGCGCCCGGCTCGCCGCGCCACGCGGAGCGCGTCTGCGCCCGGCGTCGCCACCAGCGCAGCGCGAAGTCGAACGCGTCGACGAACACGATCAGGCTCGCGAGCGCGTACCAAGCCGGACTCATCCCGCGCGTCCCCGCCGCTGCGCATCCGAAACGATGCGAAAGACCCCCAGCGCGGCCCACAGGCCGCACACCCGACGGCATCGCATCGGCAACTGCGGCCCGCAGCTTGAACCCGCGCCGCGCGAACCCGGATCGGGGCGCGGCGCCCCTCCGCGCGAGGGCTCAGCGGCGCCGGTAGACCGGCTCGCGCCCCTCGGCGCGCGCGGCCTTGAACTCGGCGTAGTCGTCGGAGGCCTGGGTCAGCACCTGGGTCAGCGCCTCCTCCTGGATCGACGACTTCACGAGCGGGTCGGCCATCCGCGACAGCGTGCGCTTGAACATCTTCACGGTGAAGGTCGGATGCTTCGCGATCTCGCGCGCGATCTCGAGACAGGTCGCGTCGAGCTGGTCGTCGGGCACCACGCGCGACACGATCCCGTGTCGCAGCGCCTCCTCGGCGTCCATCACGCGGCCGGTCAGCGCGAGGTCGGCCGCGAGGCCGTGCCCGGCCATCTGGAACAGGCGCGCGGTGCCGCCCGAGTCGGGCACGACGCCGTGCCCGATCTCCGGCAGCATCATCTTCGCGCTCTCGCCGGCGACGCGCAGGTCGCAGAGCAGCGCCCGCTCGAACGAGCCGCCGATCACCCAGCCCTTCAGCGCGACGACGATCGGCGCGTGCAGGCTGAAGAAGTGCTGCGCGCCGGTGTGGCCGCGCTCGATGAAGTCGAGGTTGCCGATGTCCTCGGTGCGGACGCCGAGCTGCGTCGTGTCGCGCCCCGACGAGAACGACTTGCCGTTGCCGCGCCACACGACCGCGCGCACCTCGGGGCGACGGTGCAGCTCGGCGAGCGCGGCCCACAGCTGCAGGTCCATCTCGTCGTTGGCCGCGTTGTGCTTGTCGGGCCGGTTGTTGCTGAGGATCGCGACGGGTCCCTCGTACTCGAGCGTGATCAGGTCGTCGGCCACGGGGGGGTCTCCTTCACTGCGCCTGCGGCGGGGTGTACCAGATCGGCGAGGTCCAGGCGCGCTCCTGCACGGTCTTCGGCCACACCGGGTCGCAGCAGGCCTCCCAGCCGGGGCGCGGGCCCTCGTCGCAGCGCACGAGCGCCGCGTTGCACGCGCGGGTGCTCCAGCGGCAGGTGGGGTTCTGCACGACGCGCGCGTAGTAGAGCGCGTGGCGCGAGGGGTCGAAGTCGGGGTCGCGCCACACGCCGCACAGCTGCGCGGCGCCGTCGCCCTCGGGCTCGCAGGTGTCCGTGTCGACGGCGGCGCCGTTCGCCGCGTCGCCGGCGACGTCGAGCACCGCCTCGCGCACCGCGCCGTCCTCCTCCCAGAGCTTGACGATCTGCAGCCGCTGCAGCGGGACCCCCGGCGCGTCGGGGACGCCCGGGTCCTGCAGCGCCCACGCGGCGAGCGACGGCGCGGCGTCGCCGTCGGGCCGCGGGCCGAGCACGCCGCCCATCGGCACGCCGCGCGCATAGCCGTGCGCGGCGAAGTCGGCGCGCCCGCACAGCGCGGGGTCGAGGTCCCAGCCGCCGAAGAGCCGGAACACGATGCGCGGGCCGCTCGTGCCGTAGGTCTCGCGGCGGCGCAACGCCTCGAAGATCGCGTCGCGCGAGTTCTCCTCGGCCCACGCGGCCGCGAGCCCGCCCGGGTTGAACTCGATCGGGTCGAGCAGCGCGTCGGGCAGCACCTCGCCGATCGGGAGGCCCGCGCCGCCGTGGCCCGGGTAGTCGCGCTCCTCGACGAGGCCCGCCGCGCCGAGGTGGGTGTCGGTGCTGCCGATCACGCCGAAGCGGAACGGGTTCGCGCCGAGCGTCGCGTCGTAGACCAGGCCGCGCCCCTGCGCGCCGCGCGTCGTGTCGATCGCCTGCGGGTCGCCGCGCGCGATCGGCAGGAAGCGGCCCATGAAGGTGTCGTAGGGCAGCAGCTCGTGGCTGCACAGCTCGTCCTCGGTGCCGGCGCCGAGCCGGCACTCCGAGTCGCCCTTGTGCTGCACGATCTCGACGAGCGGCTCGTTCGCGAGCCGCCGTTCGGCGTACTCGCGCGTGAACGGCTCGCCGCTGCGCAGCTGCACCGGCGCGAACATGTGGCCGCCGGAGAGGTTCGAGTTGTGTGGGATCACGACGGCGTCGCAGCCGTCGACCGCGCCGCGACACTCGGCGTCGAGCGCGTCCCACAGGTCCTCGGGCGTCCGCGCGTCGACCGAGCTCGCTGGCAGCTCCGGCACCGCGGCGTTGCGGAAGATCACGTTGCGGTGCAGGTTCGACGCCATCTCGACGCTTCGCGTCCACTCGTAGCCGACGAAGGTCGTGAAGCGGCACGCCGGCGCCGCGTCGTACGCGGCGGCCGCGGCGTTGCGCATCTCCTGCCACGGACCGCGCGCGGCGTCGAGGCACAGCCTTCCGCCGTCGCCGCAAAAGCCGAAGCGGGGCGTGCCGCGAGCGTTCATGTAGAAGAACGCGAGGCGCGGCCAGCCGCGGTAGATCACGCACGCGGTCGCGTCGAAGGCCGCCGAGCCCGGCGTCGTGCACAGGCTGACCTCGCCGAAGAGCTCGGAGTGGTCGGTGACGGCGGCGAAGTCGAGCGGACGCGCGAGCCGCACCGTGCGCGACGGCTCGCCGCGCGCCGAGAAGGGGGGCAGGCCCAGCGGCTCGCCGCGCGCGAACGCGTAGGTCTCGGCCGGGCTCGTGCGCGTGCCCTGCGTGCTCGCATCGAGCGAGTGGCGCGTGTGCACGTGCAGGTCGCCGAAGAAGGGCCGGCGCAGCGGATCGTACGCGTCGCAGCGCGCGCGCGGCTCGCTCCGCTCGAAGGCCGACGCCGCGGCGGGCGCGAGCGCGGAAGCGAGCGCGAGCGCGGCGGCCGCCGCGCGCCCGGCACTCACTCGAAGAGCTGCCACAGCGTCGAGCGCGCGCGCGCGCTCGAGAGCGGCGTGTCGTAGATCGGCAGCAGCGACGACGGGAAGAGCAGGAGCAGCGCGGTGCCGACCGCGGCCGCGCGCAGCGCGACCCAGAGCCAGCGTCGCGCGGAGGCGTGGGGCACGGGCGGATTCTAGCCGGAGTGACGGCGACGAGGGCG
>CAZQYK010000441.1:0-4400 GCA_964597285.1 uncultured Spirochaetales bacterium | reverse complement strand
CGCGCAGGATCGCGACGTCGCCGCGGCAGTAGCGCTCGATCTCGTCGATCCGCCCCTCGCGCCACCAGCGGAGCGACTGGAGGCCGTCGCCCGCCTTCGGCACGCCGAGCGTCTCCTCGCCCAGATGGCCGAGCGAGAGGCGGAAGCCGAGCCGGCCGTGGATCGCCTGGAGCAGGTCGAAGGTCGGAAGCCGAGCGAGGTCGCGGTCCGTGTAGCCGCGCAGCACGCGGTAGTCGAAGCCGAGCACGTTGAAGCCGACGACGAGGTCGGCCGCGGCGAGGCGCGCGAGCAGCTCGGGCACGCGCGGCTCGTCGAAGCGCTCGTAGCGGCGGGTCGCGCCGTCCCACGCGACCGCGACCGCGACGCGCATCCGGTGCGCGTTGTGCCAGCCGCCGACGTCGTCGGCGCCGCGCTGGGTCTCGACGTCGAAGAAGACGAGGCGCGGCTCGGCGGGGGAGGACGCGGCGGCGCGCACGGCCGGGGCGGCCGTCTCGGGCTCCACGCGCTCCGGCTCGGCCGGCGGCTCGGGCAGCGCCGGCAGCGGCGCGTGGCCGAGCAGCCAGTCGAGCGCGAGGCGCGCCGCCGCCTTGTCGATCGGGCGGTTGCCGCTGCCGCACTTCGGCGAGTGCACGCAGCCGGGGCAGCCGTCGTCGCACGGGCAGTCGGCGATCATCTCGCGCGTCGCCTCGAGCAGCGACTCGACGCGCTCGAACAGGCTCGCGGTGATCCCCATGCCCCCGGCGTGCGCGTCGTAGAAGAACACCGCCGGGCGCCCCAGCTGGGGATGGCGCACGTACGAGATGCCGGCGACGTCGTGGCGGTCGCAGAGCGCGAAGAGCGGGAAGAGCGACAGCGCCGCGTGCTCGACGGCGTGGATCCCGCCCATCGGATGGCGGCCCTCGGCCTCGAGCGCGGCCGGCAGCGCGGGAGGCATCTCGAGCCACACGCCGGTCGACTCGAAGGCCGACGGCGGGAGCTCCAGCGGCTCGGTCGCGAGCAGGTCCTGGCCGTGGACGCGGCGGCGCTCGTAGCCGGTGATCCGCGTCGTGACGCGGACGCGGCCCTCGACCAGGCGGAAGCCGGCGACCGGGCGGCCCTCGACCAGCCGGAAGCCGGCGGCGTCGCGCTCGCGGCCGCGCGACAGGATCTCGGTCTCCTTCTCCGACAGCGCGCGCGTGTAGTACGGCACGCGCACGCCGCGCACGCGCACCTCGCGGCGCTCGGTGTCGAGCTCGGCCACGTGGTACTGACGGCCGCGGTGCAGGTAGATCGCGCCCTCGTGGCACTCGGCGAAGACGTTCGCGGCGCCGATCGAGCCGACGAGCTCGCCGTCGCGCGCGCCGCCCTGCGCGACGATCGCATAGCTCGCGCCGGCCTGGCGCAGCCCGACGTCGCGGTGGGGGCGGCGGCGCGCCGCGTACCACTCGGGCGCCTCGTCGCTGCGCAAGAGCGCCCCGCGCTCCTCGAGCGCCGCGACGTTGCGGCGCGCCTCGGGCTCTTCGAGCCACGGCTCGCCGTCGCGCAGCGGCAGCTCGGCCGCGGCGCACGGCAGGTGCGCGCCGGCGACCTCGGCGTTGTGGGGGTCGAGCACGGCGTGCTCGAACGCGCGGTCGAAGAAGACGCGCGGGTGCGCGACGAGGTACTGGTCGAGCGCGTCGGGCTGCGCGACGAGCGCGATCGCCGCGTCGCCGCGCCGGCCGACGCGGCCCGCGCGCTGCCACGTCGCGACCTGGCTGCCCGGGTACCCGACCAGGATGCAGACGTCGAGCCCGCCGACGTCGATCCCGAGCTCGAGCGCCGAGGTCGCGATCACGCCGCCGAGCGAGCCGTCGAACAGGCGCCGCGCGATCTCGCGGCGCTCGCCGGGCAGGAAGCCGGCGCGGTAGCTGCTGATGCGCGCCTCGAGCGCGGGCTCGGCCTCGACGATCCAGCGGTGCATCAGCTCGGTGACGACGCGCGCCTTCGTGAACGCGATCGTGCGCAGCCCGCACGCGAGCGACGCGCGGAAGAGCTTCGCCGCGAGCGTGTACGGCGAGCCGCGCGGGCGCAACAGCAGCACGTCGCGCGCCGAGCGCGGCGCGCCGTCCTCCTCGATCACGTCGAAGGGCCGGCCGGTGAGCGCGCGCGCGAGCTCGCCGGCGTTGCCGAGCGTCGCCGACGCCGCGACCCAGCGCGGCGCCGCGCCAGGGTGGCGCGCGACGCGCTCGAGGCGGCGCAGCACCTGGGCCACGTGGGCGCCGAAGTTGCCGCGGTAGGGGTGGAGCTCGTCGACGACGACGAGCTCGAGGCGCTCGAAGAACGCGCGCCACTGGCCGTGGTGCGGCAGCAGGCCCGCGTGCAGCATGTCCGGCGTCGTGATCAGCACCGCCGGCGGGTCCCCGCGCAGCGCGCGGCGCTGCCCGGCCGGCGTGTCGCCGTCGTAGACCGCGACGCGCAGGTCGGCGCGGCCGAGCGCGAACGCGTCGGCCTCGAGCCCGCGGCGCTGGTCCTGCGACAGCGCCTTCAGCGGGAAGAGGTAGAGCGCCCGCGCGCCCGGCCGCTCGATCGCGCGGCGCAGCGTCGCGAGCGCGTAGACGAGCGTCTTGCCGCTCGCGGTCGCCGTCGAGAGCATCACGTCGCGGCCGCGGTCGAGCCGCGCGATCGCGCGCTCCTGGTGGCTGTACAGGGCGCCGATCTTGCGGCGCGCGAGCACCGGCGCGAGCGGCGCGTACGCGTCGGCGAGCGGCGGCGCGAGCCGCGGAGCGCGCGCCGGCAGCCGCTCGCGGTGCACCAGCACGTCGCGCAGCTCGTCGTCCGCCTCGAGGCCCGCGACGAAGGCCTCGAGCGCCTGCATTCCGGCCATCCGGCTCGACATCGGGCTGTTTCGCCGGAGGAAGGGTCTGGGGAGCAGGGGGGGCGCCCAATCTATCCCGGCGCCGCCGCCGGCGCCAAGGCGGCGGTCGACGCGGCGCGGGGCGTCGGGCAAGCTGCGAGCATGCGCCTCTCGCTCCAGGTGCAGTACGCGATCTGCGGCGTCTTCGACCTCGCCTACAACGGCCACGGCGAGCCGGTGCAGATCCGCGTGATCAGTGAGCGCCAGCGGATTCCCGCGCGCTACCTCGAGCAGATCTTCGGGCGGCTGCGCCGCAGCGGGCTCGTCGCGAGCAAGCGCGGCCCCGGCGGTGGCTACACGCTCGCGCGCAGCGCCGCGCGCATCACGCTGCGCGAGGTGGTCGAGGCGGTCGAGGGCCCGCTCGCCGAGAGCGTGCAGATGCTCGACGAGAGCGCCGACTCCGAGCGCGCGTTCCGCCCCGACTTCCTGTGGCCCGGCCTCGCCGAACGCCTCGGGCGCGCGCTCGAAGCCGTGAGCTTCGAGCAGCTCTGCAGCGAAGCCGCCCGCGCCGAGATCCCGAGGGTCGACGCCGCGGCGCCGATGTACTTCATCTAGAGGGGCGCTCGTAACCGGCTGCGCCGACTACGCTTTCTCTTTTTGGTGGCGTTCGAGAGACAGCGTAGTGGCAAGCCAGGTCCGGCGACAGCGCCGCCGGGCACGGCCCGCACTGCTCGCGCCCCGATCCCCACCCGGGTCGCGCTCGTCGCCGCGCGTTAGTCGAGAGTTGCCACATACACACTGCTGCCCAGACCCACGCTGCACATGCCCCCGGCCGTCCGCGTCTCGCGCAGGATCTAGGCCGCCGCCCGCTCCGGAACCGGGCGATTCTGCACGTTTGTGACACCCGGCACAGAGGCCCGGCCAGCACAATCCGAAGCTGTGGCTGTAGTACGGATGTCACATTCCCGAGGGGAAGGGATGTTTTTCACCGCGACGCACACGAAGATGCTCCTGCAGGCCGTTCGCTCGGGGTTCGGGCGCCGGACCGCGGCCGCGGCGGCGCTCCTCGTCATCCTCTGCTGGTGCGTCGCGATCCTCGGGTTGGCGGCCAGCGCGGCCTTCCGGTTCTGGCCCGCCGAGCCCGACGTCGGCGCGCCGCCCGCGGACGTGTCCGAGCCGTTCGCACCGCCCCCTGAACGCCGCAGCTTAGAGCGTCACGGACCTGCTCTGGCGCAACCGCTTCTTGTCTCGAAGACGCGCCCGCTCGGATTGCTCTCGCCCGATGGTGACCCTGACGGCCGGGCCTCGGAACCCTGTCTCGGCGCGCTGCCTCCTATGCGCAGCGGCTTCCTTCGAGCGCTCGTCCGCGAGCTTGAGCGTCGAGTCGTCGCTGGGCACCTTCACGACCTCAACCCAGGTGTGCGTGTCCATCGCGCACTGCAGCACGGCGAACGCGCGCCGTAGATCAGCGGCCCGCGCGCTCTTGGCCCGGTTGATCAGGTCCACGACGAGCTGAGAGTCTGAGTGCAGCACGACGCAAGATGGGCCTAGCAGCTCGTGCAGCCGGCGAAGCGCGGCGGCGGCCGCG
>CAZQYK010000440.1:0-5504 GCA_964597285.1 uncultured Spirochaetales bacterium | reverse complement strand
GGCGCAGCAGCGTCACGTGGGTTCCGGTCTGCTGCCGCAGCTCGCGCGCGAGCGCGTCGTCGACTTCGAAGCCGACGGCGATCCACGCGCTCGGCTCGGGCGTGAAGAGCGGAACGATCACGAGCTGGAACGGGCGTTCGTCGAGCCACTCGATCGCCGACGCCTCGCCGTGCCGGTCGTCGGCGGCGAGGCCCGCGAGCGCGCGCAGCGCCGAACGGCCCTCGGGGCGTGCGAGCTCGAGCGTCGCGGCGATCGCGTCGCCCGAGAGGTCGAGCAGCAGCATCACGTCGGCCCCGACGCGTGCGCGGTGGTTCTCGAGCGCCGAGAGGATCGTCGCCCGGTCGCCGTTCGCCGCGACGCGCTTGAACGCGAAGTCCGCCGACAGGAGGCGCGCCTTCTCGACGAGCACCTGCTCGCGCTGCTCGAGCGTGCGGCGAAACGCCACGGCCGTCAGCGCGAGCGCCTCGTCGACGTGGCGGCGCGCGCCGCGCAGGTTCGCGATGTGCACCGCGAGCAGCCCCGCGCCCTGCATCGCGACGAGCAGCCCGACGACGAACGCGAGCAGGCGCGCGCGGAAGCTGCGGAAGCCCCACCTCACCGGTAGCCCGGATCCCGCGCCGACGGTGCGCGGCGGGGCTTCCACAGTCGCCGGCGCTCGATCGAGAGCTCGAGGGAGGCGTCGGCGCCCGCCAGGTCCACGCGCCGGCCGGTCGCCTCCGGCTCGCCGGCGAGCGCCGGGTGCCACACCTCGACGCGGTACTCGCCGGCCGGCAGCTCGAGCGCCGCGGCGCCGTTCGCGCCGGTGACGGCGAAGTGCGGCGTCCGCGCCACGAAGACGTACGCGCGCATCCAGTCGTGGATGTTGCAGCCGAGCGCCACCTCCCCGGGCGTGTCGAACTCGACGCGCTCGGGCGGCATGCCCTCGTAGAGCGGGATCTCGAAGGTCTTCGCCTCCGAGAACGAGTAGACGTGGTGTCGGATGTCATCGCTGTTCGGGAACGCGATGCGTGTTCCCACCGTCACCGCGGTCACGTAGGGCACGAACTCCTTGTCGACCTGGTCGATCTCGACCTCCGGCACGGGCCGCGCGCCCGCATCGGCGCCGAGCGGGAGCGCGTAGACGACGGCGTCGGCGACCGGCGTGCCATCCGCCGAGTCGCGCACGGTCGCATCGAGGCGCTCGCCCGCGACCGGCGCCGCCGCGGCCGCGACCGCAGCCGCCGCGAGCACGAGGACCGGATGCGTCGCGCGCCGCACCACCGCCTCCTCAGTACCGGTACAGGAGCGCCGCGCGCGCTCCGTGGCTCGCGTAGTCGAGCCCGCCGCCTTCGGCGTACTGGAAGTGATAGGCGAGCGCGGCCGACCAGTGGTCGCCGAGGGCCCAGTCGAGTCCGACGAAGGCCGAGTACGCATTGCCTTCGATCCGGTACACCCAGCCCCCGAACACCGAGTCGCGAGCGACCGCCTCGACGTCGTCGCTCGCGAGCACGCGGAAGCGGCTGCCGCGCGCGTTCGAGTCGAAGTCGCCGCGCCGGTAGGCGAAGCCCGAGCTCAACAGCAGCGGCTCGGCGAGCTGCAGGCCGGCGTCGACGCCCACCTCGTGGTGGCTCTGATCGAAGACGTCGTCGCGCGCACCCGCGACGACCGCCGGGCCGCTCTTCGCCCAGCGGCGCGCGAAGCGCCAGTGAAGCCGTGCGTCGAGACGCTCCGACAGGCGGCGGCCGAGCGCGACCCCTGCGCCGAAGAAGGGCCCGCTGCGGCGGTGCGCCCGCAGCTCGCGCCAGCCGCCGTCGACCGACGCGCGGATCCACGGCGCGTCGCCGAGGCCGATCTTGTGCAGCAGCACCAGCCGGCCCCCGGCGTCGAGCGAGTCGAGGTCCTCGAAGCGCGCATGGGCCTCGCCGCCGAGATCGGCGAGCGCGACCGCCCGCGTGCGCTCCGCGAGCTGATAGGCGCGCCCGGCCCGGACGCCGAGCCGCGTCGCGAAGTCGGAGACCTCTTCGGAGGCGGCGGCAGCGCGGCTCGCGTTCGCGTCGAAGCGCGCCGCGAGGTCGGCGTCGAAGACCCAATCGACCCACTCGGCCTGCGCCGGCCGAGCGAGGAGCAGGACCGCGCAGGCGAGTCGGAGCCAGGTCCTCATCGGGGCGGGCGGGAGGTTACCACGGCACCCCGTCCGCCCCGCACGCGCCCCGTAGGCGGGCCGTCGCCCGTCCGCCTAGACGATCGGGACGAAGGCCGCGGCGAAACCGCTGGCGATCAGCGCGGCGATGCAGGTCGACAGCCCGAGCTGGACGTAGCGAAGCGCCTTCATGACGGGTCCTCCTTGGATGGCCGGAGGATCGCCCCGACGGGCGACTCGCCGCTGTGAAGCGCTTCACGGGTCGGCCGGAATAGGCGGCGCGGGCTCGGGTCGGAGCCGCCCTCCTCGACCAGGCGCACCGGGCCGAAGGCGTCGGGCACCAGCCCGCGCATCCCGGCGTAGACGGCGCGCAGCCGGTCCATGTCGGACGAGAGGGATCCGGACGCCACGAGGGGCGCGCCGAAGCCGGCCGTCCGGGTGCCGAAGTCGAGATAGCTCGGCACGATCGGCACTCCCGCGCTCTGGGCGATCCGGTAGAAGCCCGACCTCCAGTGCTCCCGGCGGCCGCGGCTGCCCTCCGGTGCGATCACCAGCACCAGACGCTCGCGCGACGCGAAGAGCGCCGCGATCCGTTCCACGTGGTTGCCTCGCGAGTCACGCACCACGGGCACGCCCCCGAGCCAACGGAGCACGACACCGAAGGGGGGTCGGAAGAGCCCGTGCTTGCCGAGCCAGGTCACGTTCAGCTCGAACGCCATCGCGAACGCGATCAGGAACGCCAGATCCCAGTTGCTCGTGTGCGGCGCCGCGATCAGCACGCAGCGCTCGCAGCCCTCGCGCGGGAACTCGCCGACCGTGCGCCAGCCGAGGAGGCGCAGGACCGTCCGGCCGATGGCTCGGCGCATGGCCGCGATTCTAGTCGGCGGGCGGCAGGTCGGCGAGCAGGACGGCGCGGTGATACGTCGCGAGGTCGTCGTACGAGACGAACGGCCGGCCGACGGCCGCGTTCGCGTCGGGCAGCGCCGCGGCCCGCGAGTGCTCGAGCAGGAGCACGACGACCGAGCGCAGCGCGTCGACGGCCGAGTCATGGCCTTGCAGCACCTGGCGCGGGTCGAACTGGTCGCCGCGCAGGCGGATCACGCGCAGCGGCTCGCTCGCCGGGCGGCGCCAGTTGAGCGCGAGGTCGACGACGATCACCGGCTTCGGCGCGAGGCCGTGCACGGCGGCCACGGCGACGGCCTCGATCCGCGCATAGCGCACGAGCTTCTTGACGCCGTCGCTGGTCTGGATCTCGAGTCCGGCGTCGGCGAGCTCGAGCGGCACCGCCGTCACCGCGTCGAGCGCGCGCTCGCGGAACTCGACCTCGATCTCGCGCGCGCTCGGCTCCGAAGAGCGGGCCGGCGCCGCGGGCGGCGGGGCCTCGGGCGCGGCGTGCGACGGCGCAGCCACGCCGCTTCGCGCTCGACCCGAGGCGAAGAGCTCGCCGAGCAGCGCCTCGATCGCCTGGCGCTCCTTCAGCGAGAGCTCGATGCTGCCGAGCGCGCGCCACGCCGCCGCCTCGGTGATCTCCGGGTCGAGCCCGCGCGCGGCGCGCGCGATGCGCGCCGCGACGACGTGCGACGCTCGGTCGTCGGAGCGCTCGAGCGCGCAGCGCAGCGCGTGCACGGCCGAGGCGCGGTGGCCCACCTCGCGCAGCAGCGAGGCCATGTGGATCAGCAGCGTCGGATCGGCCTTCTTCGGAATGCCCTCGGCCACGAGATCGAGCCAGTGGTCCACCGCCGGCGCCGCGAGCCCGCGCTTGAGCTCGATGCGCACGACGCGCACGAGCGCCGCCGCGGCCTCGGCGGCGCGCCCGAGCTCGCGCTCGATCTCCCACGCGGCGAGCGCCGCCTCGAGCGCGTCGGGCTGCTCGCGCAGCAGCTCGTCGAGCTGCTCGAGCGCCTCGCGCGGTCGGCCCGCCGCGCGCGCTCGCACGGCGCGGCGGAAGCGCGGGTCGCGCAGCGACGGCGACGCCTCTCCGGCGACGCGCTCGCCGTCGAGGCCGACGAGCCAGGCGGCGACGGCGACGGCGAGGCCGACGCCGGCCGCGCCGAGCGCGGCCCACGCGAGCGCCGGGGCCGCCGGGGGCGGCGCGGCGACGACGAGGTCGACCGGCGCGAACGACCAGAGCGCGCCGGCGTACGGGGGCAACGCGAGCCACAGTCCGCCGGCCACGAGCACGCTGCCGTAGAAGGGCTCGCTCGCCCGGGCGGCGTGGTGCAGCGCGAACGCGCCGAGCAGGCCGGCGAGCAGCGGCGTCGTGCCGACGAGACCCCAGGCGGCCTGATCCGGTGCCGCGAGCGTCCACGCCCCGGCGCCGGCGAGCGCTGCGGCCGCGCCGGCGCCGGCGTAGACCGCGCGCCCGAGCGCCGCCTCGGGGTAGAGCCCGAGCCGCAGCAGCAGGACGCCGGTGCCGACCAGCCGCCACTGGCTCGGGTGGAGCAGCGCGTGCGCGAGCCACGCGGCCGAGAGGCCTTCGGCCGGCACCGCGGCGACGCGACGCGCCGGCAGCGCGCCGGCCCCGGCGAGCGCCGATTCGACCAGCGCGTCGAGCGCCGCCTGCTGGCGCCGCGCAGTGCCACTCGGCGTGCGCACGCGGCCGGCGACGCGGCGGCGATTCTCGTGATCGGTGCGCGCGCGCTCGACCTCGGCGGCGCCGATCCGCTCCTCGAGCAGCGGCGCCGGCTCGAGATACGGGTGTGCGAGGAAGAACGCGCGCGCCTCGTCGAGCGCCTCGAGTGCGCGCGACGACACTTTCTGGTGTTCAATGCGCGCGTGGATGCTGAAGACCAGACAGGCCGCCAACAGGAGGCCGCTGAGCCACGGGAAGGGAGTGCCGCCGGATCTCGCCATGGGTCGATTGCCGCCGGCTCGTCGCCCGCGGGTTCGCTCGTCGCAACGGCCGGCCGCGGCCCGTGCTTGAGCGATTCCGCGGGGCTGAGGCGCTTCGCTGCCGGTCGCGCGACGCCGGCGGTCGGCGCCGGACGCCGCGGCTATGCTCGTCGCGCCCCATGGCCCGCCGGCTCCGGAAGCTACGTCTCGGCCCGGCGCTGCTCGCGCTCGCCGCCGCCGTCGGGGGGTGCTCCCGCGACGAGCCGGCGGAGGCGCCCAGCCCCGCGCCCGACGCCGCGCGGCCCTCGCGCGAGGGCCCGGCGACCGCGCGCTGGGACGTCGTCGACACGCTTCGCGCCGGCATCGACCTCGCGCACGACCCCTCCGACGGCGGCGGCAGCGCGCGGCTCGTGCGCGGGCCCGACCAGCCGCCGCACACCACGCGCGGCACGAGCGACCGCTTCCGGATCGTCTACGAGACGGGCCCGCTCGGCATCGCGGTCGGCGGCTCGATCCAGCTCCAGGTCTCTCCCTTCTGGGGCTGGAGCACGCC
>CAZQYK010000439.1:0-7461 GCA_964597285.1 uncultured Spirochaetales bacterium | reverse complement strand
GCGACCGCCCCCGGCTCGTCGTCGACACCGACACGCGCGGCATCCGGAGCCGCGTCGTGGGGCCGCGGGCGGCCCGCGCGCCGCGGCCGGAGGTCGCCGCCGCCGGGCTCTCGATCGCGCCGGTCGACGTCTCGTCGGCGGCGAGCGCGAGCGTCTGGCGGCGCGGCATGGACGCGCCGCGCGCCGTGCGCGGCTTCGCGACGCTCGTGCGCACACGCCATTCGGCGTGCGAGCACGAGATCGCCACGTGGCGCGTCGACGTGCACCGGCTCGGTCCTCGGGGCTGGCTCCTCGTCCACCAGCGGCTCGCCTCCGGCGAGTCCGTCTCGTTCCTCGACGCGCCGCAGGACCGCACCGCGCCGGTCGCGCTCGCGTTCGAGGGCTGGCGCGACGCCGGCGACGGCGTGCGGCTGCCGCGCCGAATGCGCGCAAACGGACCCTTGTTTGGCGCGATCGAGATCGGCGACGCGAAACTGTCGATCGATCCGCTCGAAGCCCTTCCGCGCCTCGTGCGAATGCTGTATTGGTTCGGTGCGCAGCCGCGGCGAGTCTGGTCCGACGCGAGCACCGACCTCGCGCGGGCCGCCGGGCTCGCGGCCCTCGGCGATCCTCCCGCAGATCCCGCCGACGGCGCGGCGATCGCGAGCTTCACCTTTCTCCACCCCCCGGAAGATCCGAACCGTTCGCCCCCGGACTCCGGAGGATGAGTCTTGCGCATCGCCGTTCTGAGCAACCTGCGCGCGGGCCGCGCCGGTTCGCGGGTTGCGCGCGTGCTCGAGGTCCTGCGCGCCCGCCCCGAGGTCGTCCACGTCGAGACCGATGCGGTGCAGAGCCTGCCACGGGCGCTGCGCGATCTCGACCGCGTCGGCGTGGACCTGCTCGTCGTCAACGGCGGCGACGGCACGCTCCAGCACGCGCTGACCGCGCTTCTCGCCGATCCGCGGCGCCAGCGCCTGCCGGCGATCGCGCCGCTGCGCGGCGGCCGCACGAACATGACGGCCGCCGACCTCGGCGGCGAGCGCGACCCGGTGCGCGGACTGCGCAACGTGCTCGAAGCCGCCGACGGCGGCTACCTCGAGCGCCTCGTCGTCGAGCGCCCGGTGCTGCGCGTGCGCTCGTCGTGCCGCCTCGCCGACCAGTACGGGACCTTCTTCGGCGCCGGCCTGATCCACCGCGCGATCCGCCTCGTGCACCGCGCGTTCCCGCCCGGCCGCAGCCAGGGCCTGTTCGGCGCGAGCGTCGTCACCGCGGCGCTCGTCGCGAAGATGCTGCTGCGGCCGACGCAGGGAATCCTGACGCCGGACAAGTGCAGCGTGCACGTCGACGGCGAAGAGCGGGTCGACGGCGAGGTCTACCTGCTGATCGCGAGCTCGCTCGACCGGCTCTTCCTGCGGCTGAACCCCTTCTGGGGCGCCGGGCCCGGCGGCGTGCGGCTGACCGCGATCGAGAGCCGCGCCGAGCCGATGCTGCGCGCGGCGCTGCCGGTGGCGACCGGCCGGCCGCGCCCGTGGCTGACCCCCGAGGCCGGCTTCACGAGCCTGCGCAGCGACTGCGCGCGCCTGCGGATCCACTGCGGCTTCACCGTCGACGGCGAGCTCTTCGACCCCGAGCCCGAGGAGACGATCGAGCTGTCGAGCGACGACCGCATCACCTTCGTGAGGGCCTGAGCGATGGGAGACGCACGCTCGCGGCTGCTGGCCCGCCTCACCGGCGAGCTCGGGGCGCCGGTTTCGGACGAGGCGCGGGTGCTCGGCGAGACGATCCGCACCCGCCACGGCGCGGCCGTCGCGGCGGTGGTGTTCTACGGCTCGTGCCTGCGGCGGCGCAGCACCGAGGGCCTGCACGACTTCTTCGTCGTCGTCGACGACTACCGCGCCGCCTACCGCTCGCGCTGGCTCGCGACCGCGAACCGGATGCTGCCGCCGAACGTGTTCTACGCCGAGGCCGAGCTCGGCGGCGCGACGCTGCGCGCGAAGTACGCGGTGGTCTCGCGCGCCGACCTCGTGCGCGCGTGCGGCGGCCGGGCGCGCCGCTGCGGGCTGTGGGCGCGCTTCGCGCAGCCCTTCGCGGCGCCGTACGTGCGGGGCCTGATCGAGCGCGACTTCCTCGCCGCGGCCGCTGCCGAGGCGGTGTGCACCGCGGTGCGCCACGGCCTCGCCGCCGACGGGCGCTCGTGGCAGGAGGTCGACGCGGTGCCGTTCTGGCGCGCGCTGTTCCGCGCCACCTACGCCGCCGAGTTCCGGCCCGAGCGCCTTGGCGCGAGCGACGCGATCTACGCCGAGCACCCGGCGCGCTTCGACGCGCTGCTCGCCCTCGCGCTCGAGGTGCTGGCCGAGCGCGGCGCGATCGAGCGCGGCTCGGACCCGTGGGGCTGCCGCGTGCGGCTGCTGCTGCCGCCGGCGCGCGGGCTCGGCGCGAGCGGCAAGGCGCTGTCGGGCGTGCAGCTCGCGAAGAGCGCGCTCACCTTCGGCGACTGGCTGCCGTACGCGCTGTGGAAGCTCGAGAGGCAGTCGGGCCTGCGCCTCGAGGCGAGCGAGCGCCAGCGGCGCCACCCGTGGCTGTTCGCGTGGCCGCTCGTCGTGCGCGCGCTGCGCAGCGGCGCGCTTCGCTAGAGGGCGTGCGCTCCGGGGTCGGCGCGTCAGCGCGCGGCGATCCGGTGCGAGTCCTCGAACGCCGCGGCCTGCGCGAGCGTCGCGGCGTCGAGCGCGCCGGGCCTGGGCTCGCGCGGCGCGAGCGCCGCGACGAGCGCGTCGCGCACCGCGTCGAGCGCGATCGGACCGACCTCGTCCTCGACCGCGCCGGTGCTCTCGGGCGCGTAGTCGTAGCCGAGCGCCGCGGAGACCGGCGCGAGCACGGCGCGCGACCGCGCACTCGCGGCGACGCTGATCACGCCCCCGGTGTGCGCTGCGCCGCGCACGATGCGCTGGCCGAGGCCCATCAGCTTGCGCTCGCCGCGCGCGTTGACGCTGTAGTCGCCCGGGCAGTATGCGCCCGGCACCTCGCCGACGCGCGCGTCGACGCCGAGCGCGCGCAGCGCGCGGACCACCCACTGCGCGGTGCGCCCGAAGCGCTCGGCGATGCCGGTGCGCTCGTCGCTCTCGGGCGTGCACCACGCGAAGGCCAGCGCCTCGCGCTGGAACACGGCGACCGTACCGCCGGCGAGCCGCAGCGCCGCGTCGAAGCCGGTCGCGCGCGCCGCGCGCAGCGCGTCGCCGAAGCCGGGTCGGCGCAGGTCGGTCGTCGAGAACGCGACGACGTCGTCGGGCCGGTACAGGCGCAGCGTCTCCGGGCGCTTGCCGGTCGCGACCTCGCGCAGCAGCGCGCGCGACACGGCGACGTCGAACGCGGCGCGCCCCTGAAAGCGGTCGTCGATCAGCTCGAGCGCGGGCACGCGCGCAAGCTAGCGCGTGCCCGCGTCGGGACCCTGCTAGCTCTGGCGCTCGCGGTCGAGCGCGGCGCCGAGGCCGGAGACGACGCTCTGGACGATCGGCACCACCTGGTCGGCCTCGCCGTCGAGCAGCTCGAGCAGCCGGCGCGTCAGCGCGCGCTCGGCGCGCGCCGTGGCCTCGCGCCCGGCCTCGGTCAGCTCGAGCTGGATGCCGCGGCGGTCGCTCGCGACCGGGACGCGGCGCACCAGGCCGGCCTGCTCGAGGCCGTCGACCAGCGAGGTCAGCGTCGGCCGGCTGACGCCGACCGCGGCCGCAACCTCGCTCGCGCGCTGCGGGCCGGATGCGGTGGAGACCAGCAGCCGGTACTGAGGAAGGCTGATCCCGGTGGACTGGCAGGTCTGCTCGGCGACGCGAGCAAGGCGAGCCAGGAGCCGGATGCCGGCGGTGAACTGGGTAGTGGTTCCCATGGCGACCTCGTCGGGTCGGACCTGAGGATGCGGAACGGTCATTGCGTTTGCAGACACGGCTCGAAACCTCCCGAACAGTCTGTCTAGAGCTGAAGTATACGCAGACAGCGGAGCATCTGACTACCCCTCAGAATCGAGAATTTTGGGCTCGAACCAGATTCCCTTTTGATTGCAGTAGGTTACCGATGAAAAAAAGTACGGAGTCGCAGTCATGAGTGGCCCGAATCACTCGAAAGGTGAACCGGCAACGGCGCTCGTCACCGGGGCCTCGTCGGGCATCGGAGCAGCCACCGCCCGGGAGCTCGCCGCGCGCGGGTTCCGGGTGTTCGGCACGTCGCGTCGTCCCGAGCGCCGGCCCGAGCGACCGCGCGACGTGGCGTGGCTCGCGATGGACGTCTGCGACGACGCCTCGGTGCGCGAGGCGTTCGAACGGCTGCTCGAGCGCGCGGGTCGGCTCGACGCGCTCGTCTGCAACGCCGGGAGCGGCATCTTCGGCAGCGTCGAGGAGGTGCCGCTCGACGCCGCGCGCGCGCAGCTCGAGGTGAACTGGTTCGGCGCGCTGCGCACGCTGCGTGCGGCGCTGCCGGAGCTCCGGCGCCGGCGCGGACGCGTCGTGCTGGTGGGCTCGCTCGCCGGCCGCGCGGCGATCCCGTTCCAGGCCCACTACTCGGCGAGCAAGGCCGCGCTCGCGTCGCTCGCGTTCGCGCTGCACAACGAGCTCGCGGCCGACGGCGTGCGCGTGTCGCTCGTCGAGCCCGACGACATCCGCACCGCGTTCAACGACGCCACCGACTTCGACCTCGTGCCGAGCTCGCGCTACGGCGAGCGCGTCGCGCGCTGCCGCGCAGTGGTCGAGGCGTCGCTCGACGCGGCGCCCGGGCCCGAGATCGTCGCGCGCGCGATCGCCCGCGCGCTGACCGCGCGCCGGCCGCGCGTGCGCTACGCGGTCGGCCCCGACTCGCGCCTCGTGCCGCTCGCGAGCCGGCTGCTCCCCGACCGCCTGAGCCTGCGCCTGGTCCGCAGACACTTCGGGTTCTGAACGGGCCGCGGCAGACGCTGTGCTAGCTTCGCCGCCCCTCGAAGCCAGGAGAGCCCCCGGATGAGCAGCAAGGTGTATGTCGTCGGCGTCGGCATGACGAAGTTCGAGAAGCCCGGCTCGCGCGAGTGGGACTACCCGGACATGGCCGAGGAGGCCGGGAAGAACGCGCTCGCCGACGCGGGCATCCCGTACGAGAAGGTCGAGCAGGCGGCGGTCGGCTACTGCTACGGCGACTCGACCTGCGGCCAGCGCGCCGTCTACACGCTCGGGCTCACCGGCATCCCGATCTACAACGTCAACAACAACTGCGCGACCGGCTCGACGGCGCTGTTCATGGCGAAGCAGTTCGTCGCGGCGGGCATCGCCGAATGCGCGCTCGCGCTCGGCTTCGAAAAGATGGAGAAGGGCTCGCTCGGCGTGAAGTTCAGCGACCGCACGAACCCGATGGACAAGCACGCGAAGGCGATGATCGAGCAGCGCGGCTTCGAGAAGGCGCCGCCGGCGGCGCAGTTCTTCGGCAACGCCGGCCGCGAGCACATGGAGCGCCACGGCACGAAGCCCGAGCACTTCGCGAAGATCGGCTGGAAGAACCACAAGCACTCGGTGAACAACCCGTACTCGCAGTTCCAGGACGAGTACAGCCTCGAGGACGTCCAGAACGCCCCGATGGTGTTCGCGCCGCTGACGAAGCTGCAGTGCTGCCCGACCTCCGACGGCGCCGGCGCGGCGGTGCTCGCCAGCGAGCGCTTCGTGCGCGAGCACGGGCTCGAGGCGAAGGCCGTCGAGATCGCCGGCATGGCGATGACGACCGACACGCCGAGCACCTTCTCGGAGAAGAGCGCGATGAAGCTCGTCGGCTACGACATGACCCGCGACGCCGCGCGCGCCGTCTACGAGCAGTCGGGCCTCGGCCCCGAGGACGTCGACGTCGTCGAGCTGCACGACTGCTTCGCCGCGAACGAGCTGATCACCTACGAGGCGCTCGGCCTCTGCCCGGAGGGCAAGGCCGGCGAGTTCGTCGACGCGGGCGCGCAGACCTACGGCGGCCAGGTCGTCGTGAACCCGTCGGGCGGCCTGATCTCGAAGGGCCACCCGCTCGGAGCCACCGGCCTCGCGCAGTGCGCCGAGCTGAGCTGGCAGCTGCGCGGCGAGGCCGGCAAGCGCCAGGTCGACGGCGCCGCGGTCGCGCTCCAGCACAACCTCGGCCTCGGCGGCGCCGCGGTGGTGACGGCCTACCGCAAGGGGTTCTAAGCGGGTCCGGGCGCCGGCCCGTGTCGAACGTTCCGATCGAGGACGCGCGCCTCGTCCCGGCGCGCAAGGCGGTGTACGCGCTCGGCGACGCGACGATCAACGCCGTCCTGACGTCGCTGTCGATCGTCTACGTCACCTACTTCCTGCTCGTCGTCGTCGGGCTGCGGCCCGAGCTCGCCGGCGCGGTGCAGCTCGTCGGGCGCTCGATCGACGCGTTCACCGACCCGGCGATGGGCCGGATCTCGGACCGCTGCCGCTGGCGCTGGGGCCGGCGCCGGCCCTTCTTCGTGCTCGGCGCGCTGCCCTTCGGCGCGGCCTTCGGCCTGCTGTGGTGGACGCTGCCGAGCGATTCGCAGTGGGCGCTGTTCGCCTACTACACGTCCGTCTACGTGCTGCTCTCGCTCTCGATGACAGTGCTCGCGGTGCCGTACCTCGCGATGCAGCCCGAGCTCGCGCTCGGCTACGACGCCCGCACCTCGCTGAACGCGTGGCGCAACGCCGGCTCGATCGTCGGCGTGTTCGCGGCGATCGCACTGCGGCCGGTCGCAAACGCCTTCGGCGGCGGTCCCGAGGGCTTCGCCGCCGCCGGCGCGCTCTACGGGCTGGCGCTCGCGGCGCCGTGGCTCGCGATCTACGCCGTCACCTGGGAGCGGCCGGAGTTCCAGTCGCGCGAGCCGCAGGTGCCCTTCTTCCGCGGCGTCGCGATCGCCGCGCGCCGCAAGAGCTTCCGGCGCCTGGTCGGGGTCTACCTGTGCGGCCGCGTCGCGATGGACCTGATGGGCGCGATGCTGATCCTCTACGTGACGCTCTACATGGGCCGCAGCGAGGACTTCGAGCCCGTGATGCTGCTCTTCTTCACGACGGTGCTTCTGTCGCTGCCCTTCTGGATGCGCGTCGCGCCGCACGCGCAGAAGGCGACGATCGTGATCGTCGGATCGCTGTGGTGGGCGGGGTCGCTGCTGTTGATCCTGCTGCTGCAGCCCGACTGGCCGCGCTGGCTGCTCCTCACGGCCGCGCCGCTCGGCGCCGTCGGCTACGCGGTGATGGACCTGATGCCATGGTCGATGCTCGGCGAGGTCGTCGACGAGGACGACCTCGAGACCGGCGAGCGGCGCGAGGGGATCTACTACGGCCTGTTCATGTTCCTGCGCAAGCTCGCCGGGACGCTCGCGGTGTGGCTCGCGGTGACGCTGCTCGGCGCGCTCGGCTACGCGAGCTACGGCCCGCAGACCGAGCAGACGCTGACGGCAGTGCGGTGGCTCGCGTCGGTCGCGCCGGCGGCCTTCCTCGGCGTCTCGGCGCTCTTCGCGCTCGG
>CAZQYK010000438.1:0-2579 GCA_964597285.1 uncultured Spirochaetales bacterium | reverse complement strand
ATGTGGTCGAGTCTTCCCGATCTGCTCTGCGCGGCGCTGCTCGCCGCCCCGGCCGCCGCCGACCCGGCCGACGACGCCGTCGACGGGATCGCGGTGCCGATCGTCGGCGGCGTCGTGAAGCTCGACGCGCGCGCGCGCTACGAGTACGCCGACGCCGCCGGCACGGCCGAGTCGAACGCCGCGACCGTGCGCACGCGGCTCGGCTACGCGACGGCCGCATGGCACGGCCTCTCGGGCTTCGTCGAGATGGAGAACGTCGCCGCGGCCGATCGCGGCGCGTACTTCGACGGCGTGCCGCCGGGCAACGGGCGCACGGTCGTCGCCGACCCGACCGGCACCGAGCTGAACCAGGCCTTCGCTCAGCTCGAGCGGCCCGAGCTCGGCGGGAGCCTCGTGCGCGCCGGGCGGCAGCGCCTCACGCTCGACGACCACCGCTTCGTCGGCAACGTCGGGTGGCGGCAGAACGAGCAGACCTACGACGCCGTCTGGGCCCAGAGCGCGCTCGGCGTCGACGGGCTCTCGGTCGGCTACGGCTGGGTCGCGGAGGTGCACCGCATCTTCGGCGACCGCGGCGCCACAGCGGCCACGCAGGACTGGGAGTCGAGCTCGCACCTGGTGCGCGTCGGCTACGAGGCGGCGCCGTGGCTCCAGGCGGCCGCCTTCGCGTACCTGCTCGACCTGCGCACGGCGCCGGCGAACTCGTCGAACACCTACGGGCTCCGTCTCACCGGCCGCGCGCCGCTCGCGGAGGAGTGGAGCGCTGCCTACCAGGCCAGCTGGGCCTGGCAGACCGACGGCGGCACGAGCGGCGGCGACAACCCGGCCGACTACGAGGCGCACTACGCGGCCGTCGACCTCTCGCTCGCGTTCGCGCCGCTCGGCGCGGTCGGCGGCGGCTACGAGCTGCTCGGCAGCGACCGCGGCCACTCGGTCTTCGTCACGCCGCTCGCGACCGCGCACAAGTTCAACGGCTGGGCCGACGCGTTCCTGAACAACGGCGGCCCGCCGGGGCTCCAGGACCTGTACGCGTACGTCCGCCCGGCGCTGCCTTGGAAGCTCGATGGAGAGGTCGCGTTCCACGAGTTCTGGAGCCACGACCGCGGGCGCCACCTCGGCTGGGAGCTCGACGCGGTGCTGTCGCGCAAGCTCGGCAAGTACGTGACGGTGCTGACGAAGGTCGCCTGGTACGAGCAGGGGTCGTCGCTCGCGCCCAGCGACCGCACGCGCTTCTGGATCGAAGCGACGCTGGCGTTCTGAGCAGGGGAGGGAAGCGCGCATGGCCGCGGCCGAGAGCCTCGAAGCGATTCCGAGCCTCGTCGACCTGCTGCTCGCCGAACAGCAGCGGCTGAGCGCGGTCGAGCGCTTCGCGCAGCGCCACGCCGACGCGCGCGAGCCGCTGCAGCGGCGCTGGTACCGCGACCTGATCCCCGCGACGCCTCCCGGCCCGGGCCAGCAGTACGGGTTCCGCGTCGACCTCGACCGCTGCACCGGCTGCAAGGCCTGCGTCACCGCGTGCCACAGCCTGAACGGGCTCGCGCCCGGCGAGACGTGGCGCGACGTCGGCCTGCTCGTCGGCACGGAGCCGGCCGCGCCGGCGCTCCAGACCGTCACGACCTCCTGTCACCACTGCGAGGACCCGGCCTGCCTCGCCGGCTGCCCGGTGCGCGCCTACGAGAAGGATCCGGCGACCGGCGTCGTCCGCCACCTCGACGACCAGTGCATCGGCTGCCGGTACTGCACGTTGAAGTGCCCGTACGACGTGCCGAAGTACGACGCGTCGCGCGGCATCGTGCGCAAGTGCGACCTGTGCAGCGACCGCCCCGCCGCCGGCGCGGCGCCGGCCTGCGTGCAGGCCTGTCCGACCGAGGCGATCGCGATCGACCTCGTCGCGACCGGCGGCGGCGCCGCGCCGCTGCTGCCGGTGGAGCCGCACGCGATGCCCGATCCGGCGTACACGCGCCCGACGACGCGCTACGTGAGCGCGCGCACGCACGCCGCGCCGCTGCGGCCGGCCGACGCGCACGCGCCGCGCCCGGCCGACCCGCACCACCCGCTGTCGGCGATGCTCGTGCTGACGCAGCTCGGCGTCGGCGCGTTCGCACTCGAAGCCGTCGCGCGCGCGCTCGGAGCGGGCGCGTCGCTCGCGCTGACGGCGATCGGGCTCGTCGCGGTCGGGCTCGGTCTCGCGGTCGCGAACCTCCACCTCGGGCGGCCGCAGTACGCGTACCGCGTCGTCCTCGGCCTGCGCACGTCGTGGATGAGCCGCGAGATCGTCGCGCTCGGCGGCTTCGCCGGCCTCGCGGCGGCGAGCGCGGCGTGCGCGTGGGCGCCCGCGCTGCTGCCGGAGCTCGCGGCGCGGCTTCCGCTCGAGCGCCTCGGGCCGTGGCTCGCGGCGGCCGCCGCGGGCGCGGGTCTCGTCGCGGGCTTCTCGTCGGTGATGATCTACGCCGACACGCGCCGCCCGTTGTGGCGCCTCGCGCACACGGGCCCGCTCTTCGCGGCGACCGCGGCCGCGCTCGGCCTCGCCGCCGGCTGCGTCGCGGCGCTGCTCGGCTCCGGTCCTGCGTCGCTCGCGGCGG
>CAZQYK010000437.1:0-4104 GCA_964597285.1 uncultured Spirochaetales bacterium | reverse complement strand
CTTCCGATCTGGCCGCGCGCGACGCGCAGGTCGCGTACGCGGCGCGCACGGGGCTCGCGGGCGCCGGCCCGCACCTGATCACCGGCCCGTGCTACCACGCCGCGCCGCTGATGTTCGCGATCTACGCGCAGACCGCCGGCGCGCCGCTGCTGATCCTGCCGCGCTGGGACGAGCGCGCCGCGCTCGCGTGGATCCAGGAGCGCGAGGTCGGCCAGACCCACCTCGTGCCGACGATGTTCGTGCGTCTGCTGCGGCTTCCCGAGGAGGAGCGCGCGGCGTTCCGCGCGCCGGCGCTGCATCTCGTGCTGCACGGGGCGGCGCCGGTGTCGCGCGCGGTGAAGCAGCGGATGCTCGAGTGGTGGGGCCCCGTGCTCGTCGAGTACTGGGGCGCGACCGAGAGCGGCGTGATCACGCTCGCGACCTCGCAGGAGTGGCTCGCGCACCCCGAGACCGTCGGCCGCGTGCTGCCGGGCTGGGAGGTGTTCGCGGTCGACGACGCCGGCCGCCGGCTCCCTGCCGGCGAGACCGGCCTGCTCTACGCGCGCCGCGCCGACACCGAGCGCTTCTTCGCCTATCACGGCGATCCGGAGAAGACCGCCGCGTGCTTCCTCGACCCCCACACCTTCACGATCGGCGACATCGGCCGCGTCGACGCCGACGGCTGGGTGCACCTCGCCGACCGCCAGTCGCACACGATCATCTCGGGCGGCGTGAACGTCTACCCGGCCGAGGTCGAGGCGGTGCTCCAGGAGCACCCGGCCGTCGCCGACGTCGCCGTCTTCGGCGTGCCCGACGACGAGTGGGGCGAGAGCGTCAAGGCCGCCGTCGAGCTCGCGCCCGGTCGCGCCGCCGGCCCGGCGCTCGCCGCCGAGATCCTGGCCTGGGCGCGCGAGCGGCTCGCCGGCTACAAGGTGCCCCGCTCGATCGACTTCGAGGCCGCGCTGCCGCGCCACGCGTCGGGCAAGCTCTACCTGCGCCGGCTGCGCGACCCGTACTGGGCCGGACGCGCGCGCAGGATCTGAGCTAAAGGTCTCGAACCGCCCCGAGGAGCCGAATGCCCGCGAAGCCCCGCGTCCCCGCGATCGAAGGCTGGTTCACGATGGGCGCCGAGCCGCGCCTGCTCGGCCTGCGCGACCCGGGCAGCGGCAGCGTCTTCTTCCCGAAGGACGTCGCGATCTCGGCCGCGCCGGGCCACGCCGGCGCCGAGCTCGAGGAGGTCGCGCTCTCGCGCACCGGGCGCCTGTGGTCGTACACGACGAACCACTACGCGCCGCCGGATCCCTACGTCGCGCCGGACCCCTTCGTGCCGTACACGGTCGCGGCGGTCGAGCTCGCGGCCGAGCGGATGGTCGTGCTCGGCCAGCTCGCGCCCGGCGTCGACCCGGAGAGCCTCGAGCTCGGCATGGAGATGGAGCTCGTGCTCGACGCGCTGTACGAGGACGACGAGAGCGAGGTCGTCGTCTGGAAGTGGAAGCCCGTCGCGGCGGAGGCGCGCGCCTGATGGCCGCGCACGAGGTCGCGATCCTCGGCGTCGGCATGCACCCCTGGGGCAAGTGGGGGCGCAACTTCGTCGAGTACGGCGTGCACGCGGCGAAGGCCGCGCTCGCCGACGCCGGCCTCGACTGGCGCCAGGTTCAGTTCCTCGCCGCCGGCGAGACGATCCGCAACGGCTACCCCGGCTACGTCGCCGCGTCGAGCTTCGCGCAGGCGCTCGGCTACACCGGGATCCCGATCGCGAGCACCTACGCCGCGTGCGCGTCGGGCACCCAGGCGCTCGAGGCCGCGCGCACGCGGATCCTCGCCGGCCTCTGCGACGTCGCGCTCGTCGTCGGCGCCGACACGACGCCGAAGGGCTTCCTCGCGCCGAACAAGGGCGAGCGCACGCTCGACCCCGACTGGCTGCGCTTCCGCCTGCTCGGCGCGACGAATCCCACCTACTTCGGCCTCTACGCGCGCCGCCGGATGGACCTCTACGGCGCGACCGAGCGCGACTTCGCGCAGGTGAAGGTCAAGAACAGCCGCCACGGCCACGCGAACCCGAACGCCCGCTACACGAAGGTCTACAGCGAGGAGGAGGTGCTCGCGTCGCCGCTCGTCGCCGACCCGCTGCGCCTGTACGAGATCTGCGCGACGAGCGACGGCGGCGCCGCGATCGTGCTGTCGAGCCTCGCGTTCGCGCGCCGCCACGCCACCTCGTTCCCGCGCATCGCCGCGGTCTCGACCGTCACGCCGACCTACCCCGACACCTGGATCGACATGCCGAAGTTCGCGACCGACTCGGCCGCCGCGCTCGCGGCGCCCGACCGCGGCTTCAAGGACTCGATCGCGCACGCGGCCTACGAGGAGGCCGGGCTCGGGCCCGAGGACCTCTCGCTCGCCGAGGTCTACGACCTGTCGTCGGCGCTCGAGCTCGACTGGTACGAGAACATCGGCCTCTGCAAGCCCGGCGAGGCCGAGCGGCTGCTGCGCGCCGGCGACACGACGCTCGGCGGCCGCGTGCCGGTGAACCCGTCGGGCGGGCTCGCCTGCTTCGGCGAGGCGGTGCCGGCGCAGGCGATCGCGCAGGTCTGCGAGCTCGCGTGGCAGCTGCGCGGCCGGGCCGAGGGCCGTCAGGTGCCCGGCGCGGTGGCCGGCATCACGGCGAACCAGGGCCTGTTCGGTCACGGCTCGTCGGTGATCGCGGTCCGCTGAGCGGCCGGCACCTCCGCGCCGCGCCCGACGAGCCCGGCGATCCACTCGCGCGCGATCGCGGCCCACAGCGCGAAGGGCAGCGCATCGGAGACGAGCGCGAGCAGCATCGGGTACGAGCCGCGACCGCTGCCGTAGGAAGCGAGCGCGTTGAAGAGCAGGTGCGCCGCGACGAGCGCGAGCAGCCCGAGGCCGAGCCCGGCCCAGCGCCGGCGCCAGCCGAGGCGCGGCGTCAGCAGCACGAGCGCCGCGAACGGGATCCAGTTGATGTAGCGCTGGCGCGGCAGCGCCGCGGCGCGCTCGAGCCCGAGCGCGTCGTAGACCCCGCCGGCGAGCGCGCCGAAGCCGCGCGCGTAGAGCTCGAAGCCGCCGTGGTGCCACCACCAGGTCGCCGGCGCCGTCAGCGCGACGAAGGCGAGGACGTAGACGCGCGCGCGCGTCGCGCCCCCCGCTCCGGTCACGCCCGGACCGCGAGCCGCACCCACAGGAGCCACAGCCCGGTGATCATCGCGATCAGCGTCGCCTGCCAGAAGTAGAGGTGCGCGAACTCGAAGAGCGACGGCGCGTGGCGTCCGACGGCGAGCAGCATCGCGATCCGCAGCAGGTTGAACGCGTAGATCACCGGGAGCCCGGCGGCGAGCCCGAGCCAGCGCGCGCGCCACGGCGCGCGGAACGCGAGCACCGCGGCCGCGAAGATCGCCATCTCGAGCAGGCCGAAGCACTCCTCGATGATGCGCACCGAGAAGCCGGCGTAGCTGACCACGTCGCCGCGCTGCGCGACGGCGTCGGTGAAGGGGCTCAGCAGCGCGGCGGTCAGCGCCGCGGTGCCGTGCTTGAGCGCGTCGGAGACGAGCGGCGTGCCGTGCTCGAGCGCGAGCGTGAAGAGCGCGAGCCAGAGGCCGAGGCGCACGACGTAGCCGAGCGTCGGCGCGTCGAACGCGGCGACGCGCGCCCGCAGGCGCCCGAAGAGCTCCTTCACGCACACCTCCTCCCGCGCGCAGCATACCCCGGGCGGGGCTCGCGACCCGGCGCGCGCGGCGCACTACGCTCGCCCTCGTGAGCGCGCGCAGCCCCCGCAGCACCGAGCCCGCCGTCCCGCCCGAGGACATCGGGCGCGCCGTGGGCGCGGCGCGCAGCCCCGCCGCAGAGCCCGCCACCCTGCCCGAGCGGATCGCGCTCGGCGAGGGCGCGTGGCTCGAGTGGTGGCCGGCCTTCCTCGCGCCCGGCGAGCTGCCGGACGCCGCCGCGCTCGCGGCGGCGCTGCCGCTGCGCGCCGACGCGTTCGAGATCTTCGGCCGCCGCGTCGCGGTGCCGCGCCTCGTCGCGTACCACGGCGACCCGGGCTGCCGCTACCGCTACTCGGGTCGGACCTGGGAGCCGGCGCCGTGGACCGACGCGCTCGCGCAGCTGCCCGCG
>CAZQYK010000436.1:0-7621 GCA_964597285.1 uncultured Spirochaetales bacterium | reverse complement strand
GGCGCCGCCGACGGCCGGCGCCGCGAGACACGCGGCGAGCGCGAGCGCGCCGAGCGCGAGTCGAGTGCGGCAACCGATCGTCATCTCAGCCATCCAGCTCGAAGACGATGCGCATCTGGATCCCCTTGCGCTCGACGGGCTTGCCGTCCTGGATCTTCGGGCTGTACTTCCAGCCCCCGACGGCGCGCAGCGTCTCGCGGTCGAACAGGCGCGCGGGCTTCGACTCGACCACGACGATGTTGCGGGTGCTGCCGTCGGCGGCGACGTCGAAGCGGACGGTGACCCAGCCCTCGATCCGGCGCGCGCGCGCGCCCGGCGGGTACTCGGGCTCGATCCGCACCTGCGGAACCGCGTCGCGGTCGGCGCCGGCGCCGAACCCCAGGCTCGCGCCGACGCCGCCGGCGAGGCCGCCGCCGGCAACGCCGCTGAAGTCGACCGCCGACGGCGCGAGGGACGACGCGTCGACGCCCGCCGTCACGCTGACCGCCTTCGACGCGGACACCGTCGGCGAGGCCGGCGGGGGCCGCGGCTTGTCGATCTGGGGCTTCACGCGCTTCACCTCCTGCAGCTCGGTGTCATGCCTCAGGCGCGAGAAGTCGATGCGCGGGATCGCCGCGATCACCGCGCCCTCCTCGCGCGCCGCGATCAGCACCCACAGGAACCAGAAGAGCCCGGCGGTCACGCCGAGCGCCATGCCGAAGCTGATCGAGAGTCGGATGGGCACGCCCTGGATCTCCGCTCCACCGCGCGCCGCTTCTGCGGCGTCGCTCGGGAGGAAGGCTAGGCGGACGCGGCGTAAGGGATCCATTCGCGCTTTCGGACGATCTCGGGCCGACCCGTAAAGAAGCTGCAAAGGAAGGGGCCGGCACTGGGCTATCCTGCGCCCGGCGCTTTCGCGCTGGAGCGGTGGGCGAATGCATCGGGGCCACGGAATCGGTCTTCGGCGCCGGCTCGCCCACCACGCGGAAGCCGTCGGGGTCGCCGGCCTAGCGCTCGTCACCGGCCAGGCGCTCAACGAAGCGCTCTCGCCGGCGAACGTCGCGCTGCTGCTGATGCTCGCGGTGATCTTCGTCGGGCTGCGCCACGGCATGGCGCCGGCGCTGACGACCAGCTTCGTGTGCGTGTCGGGGATGAGCTTCTTCCACGCCGTGCCGTTGCTCTCGTTCCAGGTCCACGAGATCGAGGACCTGGTGACGCTCGCGTGCTTCGTCGTGGCCTCGTTCCTGACCGGAAGCCTCGCGGCCCGCCTCCACCACCAGCTCTCGCGCTCGTCGGCGCTCGCGGAGCGCAACGAGCGCTTGTTCGAAGCGAGCCGGGAGGTCGCCGGCGCGGTGAGCGAGCGCGAGCTCTTCGCCTCGGTCCGCCGCGCGATCGAGGGCGCGCTGCACGCCGAGTGCGTGCTGCTCGTCGCCGACGAGCGCGACGGGCTCGAGCTCGCCGATCCTTTCGGCCCGCGGCTCGACGCGGATGCGCGCGCCGACGCGGGCTGGTGCTACAGGCAGGTCGCCGACGATCCCGAGCCGGGCGGACGCGCCGGCTCCTGGATCTTCCTGCGCCTCGATGGCGAGCACGGGCCGGTCGGAGTCCTCGGCGTGCGGCGGCGCGCCGGCTCGGGCCCGCTCGAGCCCGACCAGCGCATCCTGCTGCTCGCGCTGCGCGAGATGGCCGCGGTGGCCTTCGACCGCCGCAGGCTCGCCGACCGCATCCGCGAGGCCGAGCTCGGCGCGGAGCGCGAGAAGCTGCGCACCGCGCTGCTGACGTCGGTCTCGCACGATCTGCGTACGCCGCTGGCCGGGATCGTCGGGGCCGCGAGCACGCTGGTCGGGCTCGGGAAGACGCTCGACGAGGCGCCGCGCAGGGAGCTGCTCGGCACCGTCCTCAGCGAGGCCGAGCGCCTCGACCGCTTCGTCGCGAACCTGCTCGACATGACGCGCATCGAGGCCGGCGGGCCGGAGCCGCACCCGTCGTGGTGCGACCTGCGCGACGTCGTCGCCGACGCGCTGCGCGGCCTCTCGCGCGCCATGGCCGACCGCAAGCTCGAGCTGCGCATCGCGCCGAGCTTCCCGCTGCTCTACGTCGACGCGCTGCTGCTCGAGCGGGTGGTCGCGAACCTGCTCGACAACGCCGCGAAGTACTCGCCGCCCGGCGCGCCGATCGCGATCGAGGCCCACCGCGAGGGCGAGACGGCGGTGATCGGGGTGATCGACCGGGGTCCCGGCATCCCCGCCGCCGAGCGGGAGTCGGTCTTCCACCTCTTCCACCGTCTGCGCGACCGCGACCAGCGGATCGCCGGCACCGGCCTCGGCCTCAGGATCTGCCGCGGCCTCAGCGAGGCGCTGCGCGGCTCGATCCGCGTCCTCGACGGGCCGGACGCGCTCGGCACCTGCGTCGAGATCCGCGTCCCGGTCGGTCGCGAGGCCGCGGGGCCGGAGGCGAGATGAGCGACGCCGCCCGGCGCATCCTCGTCGTCGACGACGAGCTCCAGATCCGGCGCCTGCTGCGCATCGGCCTCGAGACGCAGGGCTACGCGGTGATCGAGGCGACGAGCGTGCGCGAGGGCATCGCCCGCTGCGCGGATTCGAGCCCAGACCTCGTGATCCTCGACCTCGGCCTGCCGGACGGCGACGGCGGCGACCTGATCCGCGAGGTCCGCGTCTGGAGCAAGGTGCCGGTGCTCGTGCTCTCGGTGCGCTCGTCCGAGGAGGACAAGGTCGAGGCGCTCGACCAGGGCGGCAGCGACTACGTGTCGAAGCCCTTCGGCATGGCCGAGCTGCTGGCGCGCGTTCGCGCGCTGCTGCGCGACCGGCCGCGCGAGGGCGACGAGAACGCCGTGTACCGCGTCGGAGCGCTCGAGGTCGACGTCGCGCGCCACCGGGTGACGGTCGACGGGCGCCTGCTCCGGCTCTCGCGCAAGGAGTTCGAGCTACTGCGGCTGCTCGTGGCCCACGCCGGCCGCGTCATCACGCACAAGCAGCTGCTACGCGAGATCTGGGGGCGCGTGCACGAGAACGACACGCAGTACCTGCGCGTCTACGTCGGCCAGCTCCGCGAGAAGCTCGGCGACGATCCGGCGCGCCCGCGCTTCATCGCCAACGAGCCGGGCATCGGCTATCGGCTCGTCGAGCCGGACTGATCGGCGTCCCCGCCGCTCGCGAGGCGCGCGAAGCGCACGATCAGCGTGAACGCGACCGAGAGCAGCACCGGACCGACGAAGATCCCGATCAGGCCCATCGCCGCGAGGCCGCCGATCGCGCCGACGAAGACCAGCAGGAAGGGGATGCGCGTCGGACCGCTGATCAGGATCGGCCGCAACACGTTGTCCATCATGCCGATCACGAACACGCCCCACAGCGCGATGCCGACCGCCCAGCCGACGCGCTCCTGCAGGAACAGCCAGAGTGCGGCCGCGAGCGCGAGCGAGGTCGGACCGGCCGGCACGAAGGAGAGCACGAAGGTCGCGGCGCCGAGCGCGAACGGCGCCGGGATGCCGGCCGCCGCGTACGCGCCGCCGGCCAGCAGCGCCTGCGCGAGCGCCGTGCCGATCACTCCGAAGAGCACGCCCCGCACCGCGTCGCCGATGCCCTCGACGAACTGCCGCGGGGCGACGGGGAAGAGCAGCAGCGCCAGCTCGCGCAGCGTCGTCGCGATGCGGTCGCCGTCCTTGTAGAAGAAGTAGAGCGTGACCATCGCGACGCCGAACTTGAAGACGTTGCGCGCGATGCCGCCGGCGACGTCGACGAGCCGACGCGAGACCTCGGCGCCGTGTCGCCCGATCCAGCCGCCGACGTCGCCGAGCGGCATCGCGCGCAGCCGCTCGACCCCGTCGGCGAGCCACTCGCGCCGCGCGACCCAGTCGGGCAGCGCGGTCCCGCTCGAGAGCCACGCGTCGAGGGCGCGCGCGAGCTGGTTGGCCTCGTTCGCGAGATTCACGAGCAGCCACGCGACCGGGCCGCCGACCCCGATCGCGATCGCGACGGTGAAGAGCGCCGCGACCCCCCGCGGCCGCCGCGTCCGGTCGCGCGCGCGCCGGTACAGCGGCCAGGTCGCGTAGGCGAGGATCGCCGCCCACGCCATCGGCACGAGGAAGGGCCGCAGCACGACGAGCGCCGCCAGCAGCAGCCCGAGCGCGCTGCCGACGCGGGCGACGACGAGCCCCGGGCGCGGGGGCGACGCGGCGGAACGCGGCGGCGTGGGAGGGCCGCCACCGGCCTGCGCTGAGCTCATCGGGCGCCTCGGGCGTCGTCCCCGGATCGGCTCCGAGGAGACGTCGCGGCAGCGTACCGAGGCGTCGGGAGCGGCGCGACGGCGCGCGCGCGCCGCTAACCTGCCGCCCCATGTCGGGCGCCCCCCGCCGTCTCCATCGCCCGCTCGGAGTCGCCGCCGCGCTCGCCGCGGCCGCGCTCTGCGCCGGCGGCGCCTCCGCGTTCGGTCTCGACGACGTCGCCCGACGCGCGCGCCGCCTCGCCGCCGAGGACTACCGCGAGCCGCGCGCGGTGCCCGAGTGGCTGCGCGAGATCAGCTACGACCAGTACCGCGACATCCGCTTCCGGCCCGAGCGCGCGCTGTGGCGCGGCACCGGCCTGCCGTTCAGCGTGCAGTTCTTCCACCCGGGCCTCTTCTACGAGCGGGCGGTGGCGATCCGCGTCGTCGACCGCGCCGGCAACGTCGCGCCGGTCGCGTTCTCGCCCGACCAGTTCGACTACGGGCGCAACGAGTTCGAGAGCCGCGTGCCGCAGGATCTCGGCTTCGCCGGCTTTCGCGTCCACTATCCGATCAAGCGCGAGAGCTACCACGACGAGGCGGCCGTCTTCCTCGGCGCGAGCTACCTGCGCGCGGTCGGGCGCGACCACGTCTACGGAATCTCGGCGCGCGGGCTCGCGATCGACACCGCGCTGGCCTCCGGCGAGGAGTTCCCGTGGTTCCGCGCGTTCTGGCTCGTGCGGCCGCCGCCGGGCGCGAAGGAGCTGACGCTCTACGCGCTGCTCGACAGCCCGAGCCTGACCGGGGCCTACCGCTTCGTCGTCGCGCCCGGACCGCAGACGCGCATCGACGTCGAGATGCGCCTGTTCGCCCGCAGCGGGGTCGGGAAGCTCGGGATCGCTCCGCTCACGAGCATGTTCCTGCGCGGCGAGAGCTCGACGGAGCTCGAGGCCGCGGACTACCGCCCGGAGGTGCACGACTCCGACGGGCTGCTCGTCGCGGCGGCGAGCAGCGAGTGGCTGTGGCGGCCGCTCGCGAACCCGCGCCGGCTGAGCGTGTCGTCGTTCGCGCTGGCGGGCCTGCGCGGCTTCGGGCTGCTGCAGCGCGACCGCAGCTTCGACCATTACCAGGACCTCGAGGCGCGGCCCGACCTGCGCCCGAGCGTCTGGGTGGAGCCGAAGGGCGACTGGGGCGCCGGGCGCGTCGAGCTCGTCGAGATCCCGACCCGCGACGAAACGAACGACAACGTCGTCGCCCACTGGGTGCCGAACGCGGAGCTCGTCCCCGGCGAGCCGCTGGAGCGCGCGTACTCGCTCTACTGGTACGGCGACGACCGAGCGCGGCCGCCGGGCGGGCGCGCCGTCGCGACGCGGCGCGACGCCGGCACGCGCGAGGACGCGCTGCGGCTGATCGTCGACTTCGAGGGCGGCGCGCTTCGCCGGCTGCCGGAGGACGCGGTCGTCGAGGGCCTCGTCAGCGTCGCGAGCGCGAGCGACGCGGGCGCGGGCGCGCGGCCCGCCGAGCTCCTCGAGCAGCAGGTGATCCGCAACCCGGCGACCGACGGCTGGCGGCTCGTGTTCCAGCTGCGTCCGCCCGACGACGGTCCGGTCGAGCTGCGCGCGTTCCTGCGCCACGGCGACGACGTGCTCACCGAGACCTGGACTTACCTGCTGCGGCCATGAGCGCCGAGACCACGGGGCCGGCTCCGCTCCCGGTCGACCGGGCGCTGCTCGACTGGGCCGGCGCGCTCGCGCGCGTCGAGGCGTACCTGGCCGCGCTCGGGCTCGGCGCGCCGGAGGTGCGGCGCCTCGGACGCGCCGCGATCGCACGCGCGCTCGAGCGGCCGTCGCCGCGCGCGGCGCTCGCCGACGCGATGGACGAGGCGCACGCGCTGCTGCGCGAGCGCGGCGTCGCGCTCCCCGAGCCGCCGGCGCCGACGCCGCCGCTGCTGCGCCGGCCGATGGCGTCGGAGGGGCTGCACGCGCCCGCGCCCGACCCCGAGCGCGAGGAGCGGCGGCGTGGGCGGCTCGCGTGGCGCGCGCGCGGGCGCCTGCGTCGCGTCGCGCTCGGCGCGCTCGTCGTGATCCCGAGCTCGCTCGCCGGAGCGGCGTTCCTCGAGGCGCTGCCCGCCCAGGTGTGGCTGCCGGCCGAGATCGCGCTCGCGGCGTTCTTCGGCGCGCTCTTCGGCTGGATCTCGATCGGCTTCTGGACGGCGCTCTTCGGCTTCTCGACGCTGTGGCGCGGCGGCGACCGCTTCGCGATCACCCGCGGGCTTCCACCGGCCGCGGCGCCGCCCGACGCCGCGTGCCGGACCGCGGTGGTGATGCCGATCTGCGACGAGCCGGTGGCGCGCGTCTTCGCCGGGCTGCGCGCGGTGCGCGAATCGATCCAGCGCACCGGCGCCGGCGGCGCGTTCGACCTCTTCGTGCTGTCCGACAGCGCCGAGCCCGACGTCTGCGTCGAGGAGGAGACCGCGTGGGCCGAGTGGCGGCGCGTCGCGCGCGGGCCGGGCGGGATCTACTACCGCCGGCGCCGCGTCCGGCGCAAGCGCAAGAGCGGCAACGTCGCCGACTTCTGCCGGCGCTTCGGTCGCCGTTACCGCTACCTGGTGGTGCTCGACGCCGACAGCCTGATGAGCGGCGAGACGCTGCTGCGCCTCGTCGCGCTGATGGAGGCGCATCCGCGGGTCGGCATCGTGCAGACCGCGCCCCGGATCGTCCGCGCCGGCTCGCTCTTCGCGCGCATCCAGCAGTTCGCCGGCAGCCTGTACGGCGCGATGTTCGCCGCAGGCATGCACTACTGGCAGCTCGGCGACAGCCCCTACTGGGGCCACAACGCGATCCTGCGCGTCGAGCCCTTCATGCGCCACGGCGCGCTGCCGCGGCTGCCGGGCCGCCCGCCCTTCGGCGGAGACATCCTGAGCCACGACTTCGTCGAGGCGGCGCTGCTCGGGCGCGCCGGTTGGGCGGTGTGGCTCGCCTACGACCTGCCGGGCAGCTGGGAGGAGACTCCCGGCTCGCTGCTCGCCGAGATGCGGCGCGACCGCCGCTGGTGTCAGGGCAACCTCCAGCACCTGCGGCTGCTCTTCACGCGCGGCCTGTCGTCGCCGCACCGCGCGCTCTTCCTGAACGGCGTCTTCTCGTACGTGTCGGCAGTGCTGTGGCTCGGCTTCGTCGTCGCGAGCACGACCGAGGCCGTGCTGTGGGCGGTTCGCGGCCCCGACTACTTCGCCGCGGGACCGGCGCTGTTCCCGACCTGGCCGGTCTGGAGCCCCGAGCGCGTCGGGTCGCTGCTCGTGCTCGTCGTCGTCGTGCTCTTCCTGCCGAAGGCGTTCGCGCTCGCGCTCGCCGCGCGCCTCGGTACGCTCGCCGGCTTCGGCGGCGCGCGCGTGGCGCTGCGCGGCGTGCTGCTCGAGAGCCTC
>CAZQYK010000435.1:0-7882 GCA_964597285.1 uncultured Spirochaetales bacterium | reverse complement strand
TGACGCGCGGCGCGGCCGCGTGCAGCACGGGGCTGCAAGTGCGCGTGCGAGGGGGCGGGGGCCGTCCTCGCGGCCCCCGCCGACCTCCCGCGCCCGCGACCGGGCCCGGCGGGGGGCGCCGGGCGCTTCGGCTCGCGGTCGCAACGTGCGGGCGTGGGTCCCGTCGGCTCGGTGGGATGGGACGTTGCTGAGGGGAGCCCGTGCCCGCACGCGCCGCAGGCTACGCGCGCGCCGTGGCGTCCGGATGACGATGCGGTCGAGCTATCGTGACCCGCGACCGGAGGGCGCGGGTGAAGACGCTGTGGCTGCTGCGACACGCGAAGGCGCGGCCTCCGGAGCCGGGCCGGGACGACCACGCGCGGCCTCTCGAGGCGCGCGGCCGCGACGACGCCGCGCGCATCGGCCGCCACCTCGCCGCGCGCGGTGCGCGGCCCGACCTCGTGTTGTGCTCGAGCGCGGTGCGCACGCGGGAGACGTTCGAGTGCGTCGCGGCGGCGTTCCACGAGGACTGGGTCGTGCTCGACGAGCGCGACCTCTATCTCGCGAGCGCGGGCGAGCTGCTGCGCCGCGTCCAGGCGGTTCCGGACGCCGTGGCGTCGGTGCTCCTCGTCGGGCACAACCCGGGAGTGGCCGAGCTGGCGCTGCGCCTCACCGTCTCCGGCGCGCCGGACGCGCTCGCCGACCTGCGCCGCAAGGTCCCGACCGGGGCGCTCGCCGAGCTGCGGCTCGACGCGCCCCACTGGCGGCGACTCCCGCGGGGCTGCGAGCTCGCGTCGTACGTCCGGCCGAAGCAGCTTCGAGACGGGCAGTCGGGTTAGATTGGAGCCGTGGACCCCCCCCGCGAGATCGAGCTCAAGCTCGAGGCGTCGCCGGAGGACCTGAAGCGCCTCCCGCGCCACCCGCTCGTGCAGACGCTGTCGGTCGGGCGTGCGGTGACGCGCGCGCTGTCGACGGTCTACTTCGACACGCCCGGCGACGACCTCGCGCGCGCCGGCTTCGGCCTGCGCGTGCGTCGCGACGGCGCCGAGCGCATCCAGGCCGTCAAGGGCGACCGGACCGTCGCCGGCGGGCTCTTCGAACGCCTCGAAGTCGAGAGCCCGGTCGACGGCGAGGTGCCCGACCTGGCGCTCGTCGCCGACGCCGCGCTCCGCGCGCGGCTCGTCGAGATCGTCGGCGACGCGCCGTTGCGGCCGGTGTTCCGCACCGAGTTCCGCCGCACCCGCCGCCTGCTGCGCCACGAAGGGAGCGCGTGGACGCTCGACGTGGACGAGGGCGAGATCGTCGCCGACGACGAGCGCGCGCCGATCCGCGAGCTCGAGCTCGAGCTGCGCGAGGGCGAGCCGTGGCGGCTCTTCGAGTTCGCGCTGCTGCTGCACGAGCACTTCGACCTGGTGCCCGCGACGCGCAGCAAGGCCGAGCGCGGCTACGCGCTCGCGCGCGGCATGCCGCCCGCCGTGGTGTCGTCGCGCCGGATCCCGCTCGACCCCGACGCCGTGCTCGAGCACGCGCTCGAGGCGATCCTCGGCCAGTGCCTCGCGCACTTCAGCGCGAACGCCGACTGCGCGATCGAGGGCACCGGGCCCGAGGGCGTGCACCAGATGCGCGTCGGGCTGCGCCGCGCGCGCGCGGCGCTGGCCGTGTTCGGCCCGCTGCTGCCCGACGAGCCGGTGAAGCGCTTCCGCAACGACCTGCGCTGGCTCGGACGCGAGCTCGGCGGCGCGCGCGATCTCGACGTGTTCGTGCACGAGATCCTCGCCCCGATCGAGCCCTTCCGCGGCGACGATCCCGCGTTCAAGCGGCTGCGCGACGAGGCGCTCGCGCTGCGCGCGGAGTGCCACGCGGCGGTGCGCGAGGTGCTGCGCTCGCCGCGCTACGCGCGCCTGGTGCTCGAGCTCGGCGCGTGGCTCAGCGCGCGCGGCTGGCGCAATCAGCCGCTCTCGGAGGCCTCGGCGCGCCTCTTCGCCCCGGCGCGCGACTTCGCCGGCGAGTGGCTCGACCGCCGCCACCGCAGGGTGCGCCGGCTCGGGCGCCGTCTCGACGCGTCCGACGAGGCGCGCCACGCGCTGCGCATCGAGCTGAAGAAGCTGCGCTACGGGGCCGAGTTCTTCCGCGACCTCTTCCCCGGGCGCGGCGCGAAGCGCTACCTGCGCCGCAGCGCGCGCGTGCAGGCGACGCTCGGCCACTGCAACGACGCCGCGACCGCGCGGCGGATCCTCGAGACCCTGGTCGGCCGCTTCGGCGCGGAGCGCGCGCCGGCGCACGACCGCGCGGCGGGCGTCGTCGAGGGCTGGGCGGCACGCGGCGCCGCGGCCGCGCGCGACGAGGCCGGCGAGGCCTGGAGGCGGCTGGGCCGGGCCCGGCTCTTCTGGCGCGGCTAGCGCATCCGCCGCGCTGCTCACACTCTCGTCACGAGATCGGCACTCACGGGCTTCCAATTGCCGCGGAAGCGGAACGAGTCCGTCACGTATGTGAATTGGCGCTCGCATACGCTGCGCGCGCATGGGGTCGAGGTTCACCGCCGCGGCGCTGCTCGCCGCCCTCGCGGCCGCGCCGGCCGTCGCCGGGCCGGCGAGCGACTACAAGGCGAAGCTCTCGAAGTGGGTCGAGACGCGCCGGATCCACTCCGAAGAGGTCTCGGAGTGGGAGGCCGAGCGCGAGACGCTCGAGGCCACGCGCGACCTGCTGCGCCAGCAGAAGAAGTCGCTCGAAGCCGACATCGCCGAGCTGCGCGAGTCGAGCACCGCGGCCGACGACGAGCGCGACGAGCTCCTGCTCGAGCGCGAGGACCACCAGCGCGCGAGCCAGGCGCTTGAGGCCGAGATCCGCGCGATGGAGGAGTCGGTGCTCGCGCTCGCACCGCGCCTTCCCGAGCCGCTTCAGCGCAAGCTCGAGCCTCTGCTCGTGCAGATCCCCGACGACCCCGAGCGCACGCGCCTGCAGCTCGGAGCGCGGCTGATGAACGTGCTCGGCGTGCTCGCGCAGGCCGAGAAGTGGAACGGCACCGCGACGCTCGTCGGCGAGACGCGCGCGGTCGGCGGCGGCGATCGGAAGGTCGCGCTGCGCACGCTCTACTGGGGCCTCGGCCAGGCGATCACCGTCGACGCCCAGGGCGAGACCGCCGGCATCGGCCGGCCGGGCCCCGACGGCTGGACCTTCACCGACGCTCCCGAGATCGCCGACGAGGCCAGGCGCCTCCTCGACATCTACGAGGGCAACACCGACCGGATCGAGTTCGTCGCGCTGCCGGTGTCGACGCACTAGGACCCACTCCGATGAAGAGAATCGCAGGAATCGCGCTGCTCGCGGCGTCGGTCGCGGGGTCCCTTCCCGCGGCCGCGGCCGAGAACTTCGACCAGGCGCAGAAGGAGGTCGACGCGCGGCTCGAGAGCTCCCTGCGCGAGCTCGCGGCGACGCGCGATCGCATCGCGGTGGCGAAGATCCCGCTCTCGCGCGCGGTGTCGGAGCTCGAGAGCGAGGTGCTGAAGCTGCGCCAGGAGCGCGCCCACCTGCTGAAGGTGCGCGACAGCCGGACGATCGATCTCACGTCGCTGCGCCGCCAGGTCGAGTCGATGGCCGAGCAGGAGGACTTCGTCCAGAGCCGGCTCAACGAGTTCGTGCGCGACTTCGAGAGCCGGCTCGACATCAGCGAGCTGCCCCGCTACGAGCGGCGCACCGCGGCGGCGAAGCTCGCCGACAAGAACGCGAACCTCGACGCTGGCGGCAAGCGCGGTGCGCAGCTCGCGGTGGTCCGCGCGGCGCTCGACCGGCTCGACGCGCAGCTCGGCGGCGAGATCTACGAGGGAGAGGCGCTGAGCCCGGAGGGCGTGCTGACGAAGGGGCGCTTCGTCGCGCTCGGGCCGACGGTCTTCTACGCGAGCGACGACGGCGAGATCACCGGCCTCGTCGAGACGCGCCTCAACGCGGCCGACCCGGTGGTCGTCGCGCTCGACGGGAGCCTCGGCCGCGGCATCGCCGAGCTCGCGAGCAGCGGCGAGGGGCGCCTCCCCTTCGACGCGACGCTCGGCAAGGCGGTGCAGGTCGAGAAGGCGCGCAAGACGCTGATGCAGCACGTCGCCGACGGCGGGCCGGTCGGAGCCGTGATCGTCGCGCTCGGGCTCGCCGCGCTCGGCCTGACCGCGTTCAAGGCCCTCGAGATCCTGCGCTTCCCGGTCGCCGGCCCGCAGCAGGTCGACGTCGTGCTCGAAGAGCTCGGCAAGGGCAACCGCGATGCGGCGCACTGGCAGGCGCAGCGCATCGAGGGCGTGGCCGGCGAGATGCTCGCGACCGGCGTCGAGCACGCGCACGAGAAGCGCGGCGTCATCGAGGAGCTGCTCTTCGAGAAGATCCTGCGCGTGCGCCCGCTGCTCGAGCGCTACCTGCCCTTCCTCGCGATCACCGCCGCCGCGGCGCCGCTGCTCGGCCTGCTCGGCACCGTCGTCGGCATGATCCGGACCTTCCAGCTGATCACGATCTTCGGCACCGGCGACGCGAAGAGCCTGTCTTCGGGCATCTCCGAGGCGCTGATCACGACCGCGCTCGGGCTGATCGTCGCGATCCCGGTGCTCGTGCTGCACGGCGCGCTGTCGCGGATGGCCAAGCGCAAGGTCGGGCTGCTCGAGGAGCTGTCGGTGGCCTTCGTCAACGGGGTCTCCGCGCTCAAGCACCGGGTGAACCCGGTGCCCCTCGACGCGACCTCCGGAGGAAGCAGCGATGACTAGCATCTGGGAGATCTGGCTCTCGGGCGGCTGGGTGATGCTGCCGCTCTTCGCCTGCGCGGCGCTGCTCTACGCGCAGGCCTTCCAGCTCGTGCTCTACGTGCGCCGCGTGCGGCTCGACGACGGCCGCTCGGCGCACTGGTTCAACTGGGTGAAGTCGCCGGAGCAGGCCGAGGGCCGCGTCGGAGAGATCATCCGCTACACGCAGTCCGACGTTTCGTCGGCGAAGCAGGTGAGAAACCGCTTCGACGAGGTGCGCGGCGTGCTGCTCTCGCTGGTCGAGCGGCGCGCGAAGTTCGTCGGGACGCTCGTCGCGGCGGCGCCGCTGCTCGGCCTGCTCGGCACCGTGCTCGGCATGCTCCAGACCTTCTTCGGGATCTCGACGAGCGGCGGCGGCGAGACCGCCGGCGTCGTCGCGTCGGGCATCTCGGAGGCGCTCGTGACGACCCAGACGGGGCTCACGATCGCGCTGCCGGGCCTGTTCCTCGTGATGCTGATCCAGCGCCAGAGTCACCGCATCGAGGCGCAGCTCGCGCGCCTCGAGAGCCTGACGCTGACCCACTACAAGTTCGAGTAGCCGAGCGGAGCGATCGACCCGATGGCCCGGCGCAGCGCGATCCGCGAAGAAGACACCGAGATCAACCTCTCGTCGATGATCGACTGCATCTTCATCCTGCTGATCTTCTTCATCGTCACGACCGTGTTCGTCGAGGAGACCGGCCTCCAGGTGAACAAGCCCGACGCCGCCGCGAGCCCCTCGCTCGAGGAGCAGCAGAGCGTCGCGCTCGAGATCCTCGCCGGCGACAAGGTGGTGTTCGAGGGCCGCCAGGTCTCGATCGCCGAGGTCACTGGCATCGTCCAGGGGCGGCTCGGCGACCCGGAGACGCCGGTCGTCATCCGCGCGCACGAGAAGTCGCGGCACGGGACCTTCGTCGCCGTCTGGGACGCCGCGAAGCTGGGCGGCGCCCGGACGCTGAGCTTCAGCACGGTCAACTGAGCGGGCTCGGCATGGCGCGGCGCAGCATCCTGAACGAGGCCGACGAGGCGACCGAGATCAACCTGTCGCCGATGATCGACTGCATCTTCATCCTGCTGATCTTCTTCATCGTGACGACGGTGTTCGTCGAGGAGCCGGGGGTCGAGATCGCGAGGCCGGACGCCGTGCTCGACGCCGACCTCGAGAAGAACAGCATCATCATCGCGATCTCGGCTGACAACAAGGTGGTCTACGGCGGCAAGGAGCTCGGCGTCGCCGGCGTCGGCGCGCGCGTGCGCCAGCTGCTGAGCCGCGACGAGCTGCCGGTGATCATCCAGGCCGACAGCGGGGCCGATCACGGCGTCTTCTCCGACGTGTGGAGCGAGGTGAAGAACGCCGGCGCGAAGAAGATCAGCCTCTCCACGCGCAACGACTAGGATGCCGGTCTACCGGATCCCGCCCGGCCGCAACGAGGCGCCGCGAAGCCTGCTGCTCGGCGTCGGGTTCGCGTTCGGCCTGTTCGTGCTGATGGCGCTCGCGCAGATGCTCGGCGACGTCGAGCCGCCGGCCCACACCCTCGACGAGACGCTCGTCGCCTACGTGCCGCCCGAGGTCGAGCTCCTCGAGGAGGAGGAGCCGCCGCCGCCCGAGGAGGAGGAGCCGCCGCCCGAGCTCGAGGAGGAGCCGCCGCAGCTGTCGCTCGACCAGCTCGACATCGCGCTGAACCCCGGCACCGGCGGCTCGCTCGCCGGCGACTTCGGGCTGCCGACGATCGCGACGTCGTCGAAGGACCTCGGCACCGAGGACTTCGTCGACTTCTCCGACCTCGATCAGCTGCCGCGCCCGATCGGCGTCAGCGGCTTCGACTTCCCGCGCCGGCTGAAGAAGAAGAAGGTCAACGGGCGCATCCATCTGCTGATCCAGCTCGACGAGGGCGGGCGCGTGCTGAGCGCCGAGGTCGACTCGTCGGACCTGCCCGAGTTCGACGACTTCGTCGCCGGCGAGGTCCGGCGCTGGAAGTTCACGCCGCCGACCGTGCAGGGGAAGCCCGTGCGCGCGCAGGCGCGGCTGCCGATTCCGATCCGCATCAACTAGGGGAAGCCATGAAGATCCTCCCGCTCTCGATCTCCGCGCTCGTCCTGCTCGCAGCGCTGTCGGCCGCCGGCGCCGAGCCGGCCGCCGACGCGAAGTCGGTCTTCCGCGACCCCGAGTGGCGCAAAACCTTCCTCGGCAGCTACGGCTTCCTGTCGGGCGCCGAGCCCGAGATCGGCGCGCGCGAGCGCGAGCTGCTGCGCGAGGTGATCGACCTGATGCAGGCGAACCCGCGCGCCGCGGCGGCGCGGCTCACCGGCGAGGTCGGCGCCGACAGCAGCGCCGCGATCGACTTCATCCTCGCGAACCTTCGGTTCCAGAACGGCGACCTCGACGCCGCCGTCGGGAGCTACCAGAGCGCGCTGAAGAAGTTCCCGGACTTCCGGCGCGCGCACAAGAACCTGGGCCTGCTGCGCGTGCAGCGCGGCGAGCTCGACGCGGCGGCCCTGCACCTGACCCGCGCCGTCGAGCTCGGCGACCGCGACGGCCGCAACTACGGCCTGCTCGGCTACGTCCACCTCGACCGGCAGAACTACGTCGCGGCCGAGTCGGCGTACCGCAACGCGATCCTCCAGCAGCCCGAGACCAAGGACTGGCAGCTCGGCCTGGCGCGGGCGCTGCTCGGCATGGAGAAGTACGCCGAGGCGGCGGCGCACCTCGACAGCCTGCTCGAGCGCCACCCCGACGACGCCGCGCTCTGGATGAGCCAGGCCAACGCCTACCTCGGCCTCGAGCGGCCGCTCGACGCGGCAGTGAACCTCGAGGCGGTGCGCGCGATGGGCGCGGCGCAGCCGAGCAGCCTCTCGCTGCTCGGCGACATCTACATGAACGAGGGGATGTACGAGCTGGCGCGCAGCGCGTACGAGCAGGTGATCCGCAGCGACGCCTCCGGCGCGAAGCTCGACGTCGCGCAGCGCGCCGCCGAGCTGCTGGTGCGCACGCGCGCGTGGGGCGAGGCCGCGAAGCTGCTCGCGGCGATCGACGAGCGCTATCCGAATCTCGCGACCGACGACGAGCTGCGGATGCTGACCCTGAAGGCGAAGGTCGCGCGCGGCCGCGGCAGCGAGGCCGAGGCCGCGAAGCTGCTCGAGTCGATCGT
>CAZQYK010000434.1:0-2819 GCA_964597285.1 uncultured Spirochaetales bacterium | reverse complement strand
CACCTTCCCGCGGGTCGTCCCGGCATCGCCGAAGCTGATCCTGCTCTTCCCGGCCGTCGCGCTCGCGCCGCGCGGCATCGCGCGGCTGCGCGAGCGCTACATCGAGCGCCGGTAGCGCCCCCCGACCTCGAAGAGGGCGTCGCTGATCTGGCCGAGGCTCGCGACCTTCACCGTCTCCATCAGCTCGGCGAAGACGTTGCCGCCGCGCCGCGCGCTGACCTGGAGCCGGCGCAGCGCCGCCGGCGCGACCGCGGCCTGCCGGCGCAGGAACGCGCGCCGATTCTCGAGCTGCGCGCCCTTCTCGACCTCGTCGGAACGCATCAGGTCGCGCGGCGCCGCGGCCGCCGCCGCCGGCGGCGGCCGGGCGAAGGTGTTGACCCCGATCAACGGCAGCGCGCCCGCGTCCTTCTGCGTCTCGTAGTGGAGGCTCTCCTCCTGGATCTTCGAGCGCTGGTAGAGCGTCTCCATCGCGCCGAGCACGCCGCCGCGCTGCGACAGGCGCTCGAACTCGGCGAGCACCGCCTCCTCGACGAGATCGGTCAGCTCCTCGATCACGTACGCGCCCTGCAGCGGATTCTCGTTGCGCGAGAGGCCGAGCTCGCGGTTGATGATCAGCTGGATCGCGAGCGCGCGGCGCACCGACTCCTCGGTCGGCGTCGTCACCGCCTCGTCGTAGGCGTTCGTGTGCAGGCTGCTGCACTGGTCCTGGATCGCGGTCAGCGCCTGAAGCGTGGTGCGGATGTCGTTGAAGGCCATCTCCTGGGCGTGCAGCGACCGACCCGAGGTTTGGATGTGGTACTTCAGCTTCTGGCTGCGCTCGCCGGCGCCGTAGCGCTCGCGCATCGCGATCGCCCAGATGCGCCGCGCGACGCGCCCGATCACGCTGTACTCGGCGTCGAGGCCGTTGCTGAAGAAGAAGGAGAAGTTCGGCGCGAAGTCGTCGACGCGCATCCCGCGTGCGGCGTAGTACTCGCAGTAGGTGAAGCCGTTCGCGAGCGTGAACGCGAGCTGCGTGATCGGGTTCGCGCCGGCCTCGGCGATGTGATAGCCGGAGATCGAGACCGAGTAGAAGTTCCGGACCTCGTTCTCGACGAACCAGGCCTGGACGTCGCCCATCACACCGAGCGAGAACTCCGTGGAGAAGATGCAGGTGTTCTGCGCCTGGTCCTCCTTGAGGATGTCGGCCTGCACGGTGCCGCGGACGCTGCGCAGCACGTCGGCGCGGATCCGCGCGTAGGTCTCGGCGTCGACGACCTCGTCGCCGGGCACGCCGAGCAGCGCGAGGCCGAGCCCGTCGTGGCCCTCGGGCAGTGCGCCGGCGTAGCGCGGCAGGTCGCGCGCGGCGAGCTCGCGGCGCACTGCCTCGAGCCGGCCGGTCTCGCGCAGGTGCTTCTCGACGCCCTGGTCGATCGCCGCGTTCAGGAAGAACGCGAGGATCGTCGGCGCCGGGCCGTTGATCGTCATCGACACCGACGTGCTCGGCGCCGCGAGGTCGAAGCCGGAGTAGAGCTTCACCGCGTCGTCGACGGTGCAGATCGACACGCCCGAGTTCCCGACCTTGCCGTACACGTCGGGCCGCGGGTGCGGATCGCGCCCGTAGAGCGTGACCGAGTCGAAGGCCGTCGAGAGCCGCGCCGCCGGCATCCCGCGCGACACCAGGTGGAAGCGGCGGTTCGTGCGCTCGGGCGTCCCCTCGCCGGCGAACATCCGGGTCGGGTCCTCGTCGTCGCGCTTGAACGGGAACACGCCCGCGGTGAAGGGGAAGCGGCCCGGCAGGTTCTCGCGGCGCAGGTAGCGGGCGAGCTCGCCCCAGTCGCGGGTGCGCGGCAGCGCGACCCTCGGAAGGCGCGTGTGCGAGAGGGTCTCCGTGTGGTTCGCGACCTCGATCTCGCGGCCGCGCACCGCGTAGCTCTGGCGCTCGGCGCGGTAGCGCTCGCGCAGCTCCGGCCAGCCGCGCAGCTCGCCCTCGAGCTCGGGGCCGAGCTCGGCGAGCGCCGCGTCGCGCGCGCCGCGCAGCGGCTCGGCCGCTGCGGCGCCCTTCCCTTCCACGGCGCCGCGTGCGCGCTCGAGCGCCGCCGCGTCGGCCGCGCGCTCGGCGAGGCGCTCGGTCTCGGCGTGCCAGCTGCGCACCGTCTCGGCGATCTCGGCCCGGTCGCGCGCGCGCGTCGGCGGGATCGGCGCCGCGGCCGCCGGCGCCTCGGGCCCCGCCACCGTGTCCACCGCCTCGCGCCCGGCGAGCCCGAGCCGCGGCGCGAGGTGCGCGAAGAGCCGGTCGACGCCGGCGTCGTTCCACTGCCGCGCCACCGTCGCGAAGACCGGCAGCTCGGCATCCGGCGCGTCGAAGGCCCCGCGGTTGCGCCGCCACTGCTTGCGCACGTCGCGCAGCGCGTCGAGCGCGCCGTGGCGGTCGGCCTTGTTCAGCACGACGACGTCGGCGAGGTCGAGCATGTCGATCTTCTCGAGCTGAGACGGCGCGCCGTACTCGGGCGTCATCACGTAGACCGAGGTGTCGACGAGGTCGACGATCTCCGAGTCGCTCTGGCCGATGCCGGCCGTCTCGACGAACACGTGGTCGAAGTCGGCGGCCTGGAGCACGCGCACCGCGTCGGCGACGGTGCGCGAGAGCGCGAGGTGAGCCCGCCGCGTCGCGAGGCTGCGCACGAAGACGCGCGGGCCGTGGATCGCGTTCATCCGGATCCGGTCGCCGAGCAGCGCGCCGCCGGTGCGCCGGCGCGTCGGGTCGACGAGCAGGAGTGCCACGCTCGCGTCGGGCGCCACGCGGCGCAGCCGCAGCACCAGCTCGTCGACGACGCTCGACT
>CAZQYK010000433.1:0-5070 GCA_964597285.1 uncultured Spirochaetales bacterium | reverse complement strand
CTTCGACTTCGCGCTGCCAGGACATGGGGCGGCATTCTAGTACGCTCGGCGGCGATGAAACCTCTGGACGGGATTCGCGTGCTCGACGCGAGCCGGATCGTCTCGGGACCGGTCTGCGCGTGGCTGCTCGCGTCGCTCGGCGCCGAGGTGATCCGCGTCGAGGCGCCCGGCGGCGACCCCACCTGGCAGGCGCCGCCCTGGATCGGCGCCGACGGCAAGCACCGCGGCGCGCGCCGCGAGCGCGACCTCGGCCTGTCGCCGCTGCGGCGCGGCCGCGGCAAGCGCTCGGTGGTGCTCGACCTCAAGACCGCGCCGGGCCTCGAGCTGTTCCGGCGGCTGCTCGACGCGAGCGACGTGCTCGTCGAGAACTTCGTGCCGGGCGCGCTCGCGCGGCTCGGGCTCGACGACGGGGCGCTCGCGCGCGACTTCCCGCGCCTCGTCCACTGCTCGATCAGCGGCTACGGCCACGACGGCCCCTACGCGGGCCGCTCGAGCCTCGACCTCGTCGTGCAGGCGGTGAGCGGGCTGATGGCGAAGACCGGCTTCCCGGACGGCCCGCCGACGAAGGTCGGCGCGACGGTCGGCGACCAGGTGCCGGCGGTGTACGCCGCGCTCGGCGTCGTCGCGGCGCTGCGCCAGCGCGACCGCGACCCCGAGGGCCGCGGCCAGAAGGTCGACGTCGCGATGCTCGACGCGCTCGTGAGCCTGCTGTGGGACGAGCCGCTCGACGAGTACGCGCGGCGCGGCGTGCCCGAGCGCGTCGGCAACGGCGACCCGCGCGGCGCGCCGCTCGACGTGTTCCGCACCGCGGACGGCTGGGCCGCGGTGGTCGTGACGAGCCAGGCGCAGTGGGAGCGGCTCGCGGCGCTGATCGGCCGGCCCGATCTCGGCGCGAAGTACCCGACGCCGGCCGACCGGCTGCGCGAGCGCGACGCGGTGAACGGCGCCGTCGCCGCCTGGTGTCGCGAGCGCGCGACCGACGAGGTCGTCGCGCGCTTCGTCGCGATCGAGGTGCCGGTCGGCCCGGTGCGCGGCGCGTTCTCGGCGCCCGACGATCCGCAGGTGCGCCACCGCGGCGCGCTGGTCGCGCTGCGCCACCCCGACGGGGGGCAGCCCTCGGGCTACGTCGGCCCGGCGTTCCCGGTGCGCCTGTCGCGCGCCGACACCGCGACCGCGCCGGCCGAGCCGCTCGGCGCGAGCACCGACGCGGTGCTGCGCGACCTGCTCGGCCTCTCCGAGCCCGAGATCGCCGCGCTGCGGGCCGGCGGGGCTTTCGGTCCCGCTTGACACGGGCTCGCAGCCCGTGCGAATCTGACGGTCCGTCAGATTCACGCCAGACCCACTCTCCGACCCCACAGAGGACCCCGCCGATGCGCGAGTACCGCCTGATCGACGCCGACTGCCACGTGGTCGAGCCGCCTCACATCTGGGAGCGCTGGCTCCCGAAGCCGTTCCACGACCGCGCGCCGCGCCTCGTCGAGGACGAGGAGGGCGGCGACGCGTGGGAGTTCGTGAAGGGCGGCCCGCTGATGTACATCGGCCTCGTCGCGACGCCGGGCATGCGCTTCGAGGACATCAAGTGGAAGGGGTACACCTACGACACGGTCCGCAAGGGCTGCTGGGACGGCAAGCACCGCCTCGAGGACATGGACTTCGACGGCGTCGACGCCGAGTTCATCTATCCCTCGCAGCGCACCATGTACTACTTCATGGGCAACGAGGACCGCGACTTCCACCGCGCCGGCGTGCGCGCGTACAACGACTACATGGCGCAGGAGTTCTGCGCGGCCGACCCGGAGCGGCTCTTCTTCCTCGCGCAGATGCCGAACCTCGGCGTCAAGGAGGGCATCGAGGAGCTGAAGCGCTGCCGCGAGATGGGCGCGCGGGGCTGCATCATCACCGCGTGGCCGGCCGGCGGCGACGACCTCCAGCCCGCCGACGACGAGTTCTTCCGCGCCGCGGCCGACCTCGGCATACCGGTGTCGATCCACATCCGGATCCAGCGCAAGCGCGACCCGCGGCCGACGCTCGAGGGCCCGGCCGCGATCGCGAACATGGCGCTCTCCGGCATGCTGCTCTTCCCGCCGATCATGTTCGAGCTGATCATGAGCGGGATCTTCGACCGCATCCCGAATCTCCAGATCGTCGGCGTCGAGACCGAGATCGGCTGGATCCCGGAGGCGCTCGAGCAGGTCGACAACTTCTACTGGCGCAACCGCGCGCACACGGGCCTCGAGCTCAGGCATCTGCCGAGCCACTACTTCCGAAACAACTTCACCTGCACCTTCATCCAGGACCGCACCGGCCTGCGCAACCGCCACGCGATCGGCGTGCGCAACATCGCGTGGTCGACCGACTACCCGCACCACGGCTGCGACTGGCCCTACAGCCGCAAGATCGTCGAGGAGACGATGCTCGACGTGCCGGCGGCCGAGCGCTACTGGATCTGCGCCGGGAACATGGTCGAGCTCTACGGCCTGCCGCAGAGCCTCGAGCCGCCGCGCTAGGCGGCCGTCGGGCGGCGGCGGCGGGCCGCGAGCGCCGCGAGCCCGAGCGCCAGCAGCGCGCCGCTGGCGGGCTCGGGCACCGCGGTGACGACCGTCTGGATCGTCACGAAGTGCCCGTCGGCCGGGCCCGAGGCGGCGGGATTCGAGTACGTCGCGCCGCCGTTGGGCTGCAGCCCGAAGCGGGCCGCCGCGTCGTCGCCGGCGCCGGCCGTCGCGCTCGACGTCCAGCCGAAGTCGATCACCAGCGTGTGGCTGCCGCTGAGCCCGCTGATCGTGAGCACCGCCGCGGCCACGAGGACGTCGGTCTCGGTGTCGCCGCCGATCGAGAGCGCGGTGGGCTGCACGAGCGCGCCGCCGACGCTGCCGCCGCCGGCCGAGACCACGCTCGCGGTGACGTTCGAGACCGAGGCCGCGCACGGGCTGCACGAGAGGTTCAGCAGCCCGGGCGACGCCGTCTCGAGCACGCCCTCGAGGTCGTGCGTGATCACGACGTCATAGACGACGCCGAGGTCGGCGACGACGTCGAACTGGAGGCGGTAGCTCGAGGTCGTCGCGCGCGCGCCGTTCGCGTCGGCCCAGGTCGCGGCCGCGAAGCGCGTGGCGCCGGTCAGCACCTCGCCGATCTGCGCGTCGGCGTCGGATCCGCCCGGGTCGAGCACCCCGGTCGCGCCGAGCGGGTTCGCGCCGCCCCCGTCGGGCTGGTTCAGCGAGCTCAGGTTGCCGGCGGCCGCGGCGCCCTGGTTCGCGGTGTTCGCCGCGTTCGTCGCGATCGCGATGCCACCGAGCGAGATCGTCGCGGCCTCCGCGCGCGCGGCGGACAGCACCGCTCCCGAGATCAACGCGCACGCCGCGAGCGACGCGCGCCGCAACGCGTGCGGCTTCGACATCGGCCCCCCGATCCGGACCCCAACGGGGTCCGACCGCACTCATCGGTCGAACGCCTCGCTCGCCTTTGCGTCGGGACGAGGGCCCCAAGGAGTCGGGAGATCGCCGACAACTCGACCCGCGGCGCTGCTAGCCTCCCGCGCGTGGCGAAGCACGTCGGGATCCTGACGAGCGGCGGCGACTGCCCGGGGCTGAACGCCGCGATCCGCGGCTTCGGCAAGGCCGCGATCCAGCGCTTCGGCATGGACGTGCTCGGCTTCCTCGACGGCTTCCGCGGCGTCGTGCGCGACCGCAGCACCAAGCTCGAGGTTCCCGCGCTCTCGGGAATCCTGACCGACGGCGGCACGATCCTCGGCACGAGCCGCGACAAGCCGCACAAGATGCCGGTGGGCGGAAAGGTCATGGACATGACCGACGCCGTCGTCGAGACCTACGAAAAGCATCAGCTCGACTGCCTCGTGTGCCTCGGCGGCGGCGGGACCCAGAAGAACGCGCTGCGGCTCGCGAAGGCGGGCCTGAACGTCGTGACGCTGCCGAAGACGATCGACAACGACGTCGCCGAGACCGACATCACCTTCGGCTTCGACACCGCGATGCAGACCGGCACCGAGGCGATCGACCGCCTGCACTCCACCGCGACGAGCCACAACCGCATCATCGTGGTCGAGCTGATGGGCCACCGCGCCGGCTGGCTGACGCTCGGCGCGGGCGTCGCCGGCGGCGCCGACGTGATCCTGATCCCGGAGATCCCGTACGACCTCGAGCGGGTGGCCGAGGCGATCCGGGCCCGCAGCCGCGCCGGCAAGCACTTCAGCATCGTCGCGGTGGCCGAGGGCTCGATGAGCCGCGACCAGCACGAGGCGGTGCAGAAGCTGCTCGCCGGCCGCGAGGGGGCCAAGAGCAAGGAGGAGCGCCGCGACTTCTCGAGCCGGCTCGAGGAGTTCCACCAGCACCACACCGACCATACGCTCCAGCTCACCCAGCAGCTCGAGCGCATGACGGGCCAGGAGTCGCGCCTGACGATCCTCGGCCACCTGCTGCGCGGCGGTACGCCGTCGGCGTTCGACCGCGTGCTGTCGACCCGTCTGGGCACCGCGGCGGCCGAGCTCGTCGAGAGCGGCCACTACGGGGTGATGGCGGCGGTGCGGGCCGACCGCATCGAGCCGGTGTCGCTCCAGGAGGTGGCCGGGCGCAAGAAGCTCGTCCCGACCGACCACCCCTGGATCGCCTCGGCCCGCCTCGTCGACACGAGCTTCGGCGACTGATCTCTCCACGCGCATTGACCCGCGCGGCCCCGGCGTGGCAGGTTCGGGGGCCCCCGATGCAGGCCCTCCAGGTCGTCCGCCACGCCGCGCCGCCCGACGCTCTCGAGCTGCGCGAGGTCGCCCAGCCCGAGCCCGGGCCCGGCTGCGTGCGCATCCGCGTCGACGCCGCGTCGCTGAACTTCAACGACGTCGACCGCTGCCACGGCCGGCGCGTCACCTACCTGCCGCCGCTCCCGTTCACGCTCGGGATGGACGTCTGCGGCGAGGTCGACGCCGCCGGCCCCGGCGTCGAGCACTGGGTCGGCCGGCGCGCCGTCGCGCTGACGCTGGCCGCCACCGGCGGGCTCGCCGAGTGGGCGCTCGCGCCGGCCGACGGCGTCTTCGACCCGCCGCCCGGCGCCGACGCCGCCGAG
>CAZQYK010000432.1:0-5559 GCA_964597285.1 uncultured Spirochaetales bacterium | reverse complement strand
ACGAGGTCGGAGCCGTCGCAGTGGAACGGCAGCGCCACACCACCCAGCTCGTTGCCGCGCGCCGTCGGATCGTCCGTCGCCTTCTGCTGGTCGGTGACGTCGCCGAGCACGTGGCCGTGCCTGTTCTGCGGCCACGGCGAGCCGAGGTGCGCGCCGATGCCCCAGTAGAGCATCTCCATCTCGGCCTGCGAGTAGCGGCTGCGGTCGACGCCGCGCAGCCGCACGAAGCCGCGGCCGTCGATCAGCTCGCGCTCGATCGCCGCGAGCCGGCGCGAGAGCGTCGGCAGCGGGAAGTCGTCGCGGCCCACCTCGAGCACGTCGTCGCTCTTCTCGAGCGCGTGGCGCAGCGCAGCGTCGAGCTCCTCGAGCTCTTCGGCGCCGAGCACCTCGGTCCACTGCGAAGCGTCGGCGACCCGGTCGGAGGTCCACTCGGAGGCGGGCTCGAGGATCCGCGGGAGGTGCGCCATGACCCTACGATACACCGCCGGCGCGGGTGTATGCTGGCGCCCGAGGAGGTGCCCGATGCGACTCGAGAAGCCGCGCGTGGAGCCGCTGACCGACGACCGCCTGCCCCCCGAGGTGCGCGAGCTGCTCGGTCCGGGCCCGGTGCTGAACATCTTCCGCACGCTCGCGCATCATCCGAAGCTGATGAAGCGCTGGCTCGTGTTCGGGAGCCACGTGCTCGGGAAGTCGACGATCGACGCGCGCGAGCGCGAGCTCGTGATCCTGCGCGTCGGCTGGCTGTGCCGCGCCGGCTACGAGTGGGGCCAGCACGTCGGGATCGCGCGCGCCTCGGGCCTCAGCGACGAGGAGATCTCGCGCGTCGCCGACGGCCCCGACGCGCCCGGCTGGAGCGACTTCGACCGCACGCTGCTGCGCGCGACCGACGAGCTGCACGGCGACGCGTTCGTCTCGGACGCCACCTGGGCGGCGCTCACCGAGCGCTATTCCACCGAGCAATGCCTCGACCTCGTGTTCACCATTGGGCAGTACAACCTGGTGTCGATGGCGCTGAACACCCTCGGCGTGCAGCCCGAGGAGGGCGTGCCCCGCCTGCCCGAGCGCTGACGTGCCGGGGCGGCTCGCGGACAAGGTCGCGGTCGTCGTCGGCGCCGGCCAGACGCCGGGCGACACGATCGGCAACGGCCGGGCCACGGCGCTGCTCTTCGCGCGCGAGGGGGCGCGCGTCGTCGCGGTCGACCGCGACCTCGGCTCGGCGCGCGAGACGGTGCGCCGCATCGAGGCCGAGGGCGGCGAGGCGATCGCCCACGAGGCCGACGCCACCGACGAGGACGCCTGCCGCGCGCTGATGGCCGCGTGCCACGAGCGCTTCGGCCGCATCGACGTGCTGCACAACAACGTCGGCATCGGCGGCAACGACGCCGGCCCGGCCCACGTCGACCTCGCCGAGTGGGAGCGCATCCTGTCGGTGAACCTGCGCAGCGTGATCCTGCCGTGCAAGCACGTGCTGCCGATCCTGCGCGAGCAGCGCGCGGGCGCGATCGTCAACGTCTCGTCGATCGCGTCGGTGTGCTCGACGCCGATCGTCGCGTACAAGACCTCGAAGGCCGGCGTCAACGCGTACACGCAGTCGCTCGCGGTCGGCAACGCGAAGTACGGGATCCGCGCGAACGCGATCCTGCCCGGCCTGATGAACACGCCGATGGCGATCGAGAACATCGCGAGGGCCACCGGCATGCCGAAGGACGAGCTCGTGCGGCGCCGCGACGCGCAGGTGCCGCTCGGCGGCCGGATGGGCACCGCGTGGGACGTCGCTTGGGCGGCCGTCTTCCTCGCCTCCGACGAGGCGCGCTTCATCACCGGCGCGCTGCTCCCGGTCGACGGCGGACAGAGCGCGCGGGTCGGCTGAGCGATCCGGGGCCCGGGCCGCCTCGCCCCGCATCTCGGTGGTCAATGCGACCGCGCGCCCGGCCGATGTTCCACGCGGCGCCGACCGCCCCCGGGAGAGCCCAGCGTGTCCAAACGTCTCGAACGATTCCGGTCCCACTGCACGCGGAGCGCGGTCGCGGTCGCCGTCGCCGTGCTGCTGCTGCCCGCCTGTCGGGCGATCGCCGACCCCACCGGCCCCGAAGAGGTGGATCTGCTCAGCCTCAGCATCGAGGACCTGATGCAGGTCGAGGTCACGACGGTGTCGAAGCGCGCGCAGCGGCTCTCGCGGGCCGCGGCGGCGATCACCGTGATCACGAGCGAGGACATCCGTCGCTCGGGCCTGACGACGGTTCCCGACCTGCTGCGGACGGTGCCCGGCCTGCACGTCGCGAACATCGACGCGAGCACCTGGGCCATCACCGCGCGCGGCTTCAACGGGCAGTTCGCGAACAAGCTGCTCGTGATGATCGACGGCCGCAGCGTCTACACGCCGCTCTTCTCGGGCGTCTACTGGGACGTGCAGGACCTGATGCTCGAGGACATCGAGCGCATCGAGGTCGTGCGCGGTCCCGGCGGCACGCTGTGGGGCACGAACGCGGTCAACGGCGTGATCCACATCATCACGAAGGACGCCGCGAAGACCCACGGCCTGCTCGTCTCGGCCGGCGGCGGCAACGTCGACCGCCTCCAGACCAGCGCGCGCTGGGGCGGCGCGGCGTCCGAGGATCTGCACTACCGCGCCTATGTGCGCTACTGGGACCGCGACGACTTCGACGACCGCCTCGGCTTCGACGCGAACGACCAGCTCGACGTCGCGCGCGGCGGCTTCCGGCTCGACTGGAGCCCGGGCGACGCCGACTCCGTCACCGTGCAGGGCGACTGGTACGGCGGGCGCAGCCAGGACACGTCGCTGCTGCTCGGGCCCTCCGAGACCGATGTCTCCGGCGGCAACCTGATCGGGCGCTGGACGCGCACGCTCTCGGAAGAGTCCGAGCTCGAGCTCCGCCTCTGGTACGACCGCACCGAGCGCGACGGCGACCAGCTCGACGAGGAGCGCGACACCTTCGACGTCGAGCTCCAGCACCGCTTCCGGCCCTTCGCGCGCCACGACGTGGTCTGGGGCGCGGGCTACCGGCTCACTGCCGACCAGATCGGCGGCACGACCGCGATCGCCTTCGACCCGGGCACCCGCACCGTCCACCTCGGGAACGCCTTCGTCCAGGACGAGATCGAGCTGCTCGAGGACCTGCTGTCGCTCACCCTCGGCACGAAGGTCGAGTACAACGACTACAGCGGCATCGAGCTGCTGCCGAATGCGCGCGCGCTGCTGACGCCGGTCGACGGCCACAGCCTGTGGGCCGCGGTGTCGCGGGCGGTGCGCGCGCCGTCGCGCGCCGAGAACGACGTGGCGCTGCTCGTGCCGTCGGGCCAGCCGCCGCCGCCGCACTTCTTCCTGCTCCAGGGCAACAACGACTTCGACGCCGAGGACCTGCTCGCGTTCGAGCTCGGCTGGCGCGCGCAGCCGCTGCCGCGGCTGTCGTTCGACGTCGCCGCCTACTACAACCGCTACGACGACCTGCGCAGCCTCGAGCCGGGCCCGCCGCTGGTCGGCTTCCCCGGCCCCGGCCTCGTGACGGTGCCGCTGCGCGGCGACAACCGACTCGACGCGCACGGCTACGGGGTCGAGGTCGCGGGCTCGTGGCACGTCCTCGAGCCGTGGCGGCTCGACGCCGGCTACACGCTGATGATCCTCGACGTCGAGCAGCGTCGCAGCGCCGACCCGACCGCGCAGGGGCAGGAGGACGACACGCCCGAGCACCAGTTCCACGTGCGCTCGCTGCTCGACCTGCCGTGGAACCTCGAGCTCGACACGACGCTCTACTGGGTCGGTCGCGTCGCGAACCAGGGCGTCGGGAGCTACGAGCGCCTCGACGTGCGCCTCGGCTGGCGGCCGTGTCCGAGTCTCGAGCTCAGCGTCGCCGGCCAGAACCTGACGCGCGAGCACCACGCCGAGTACGGGCCGAGCTTCACGGTGCTGTCGACCTCGGTGCCCCGCAGCGTCCACGGAAAGGTGACGTGGCGCTACTGATTCGCGCCGACTCGAGTACGGGACGGGGGGCGGCGCGCGCGATCGCGGGCGCGGTCCTCGCCGCGCTGCTGTGCGCGCCGGCCTCCGAGCTGCGCGCGCAGGCCGACGAGCTGCGCCTGAAGTCGGCCTTCCTCTACAAGTTCCTGCACTACGCCGAGTGGCCGCCGGACGCGCTGGGCGGTGCGGGCGACCCGATCGCACTGTGCGTGATCGCCGACGACGCACTGGCCGAGGTGCTCGACGAGGCAGTCCGGGGCCGCACCTCGCACGAGCGTCCGCTCGTCGTGCGCCGCGTCGCCGCCGCCGACGCGGACGAGCACTGCCACGTGCTCTTCGTCGGGGCGTCCGAGCCCGAGCGCATCGACCGCGTGCTCGACGCGTTCGCGGAGCGCCCGACGCTGACGGTCGGCGACGCCGAGGGCTTCGCCGGGCGGGGCGGCATGATCAACTTCGTGCGCCGTGGCGCGCGCCTGGGCTTCGAGATCAACCGCGACGCCGTCGCGCGCGCGGGGCTCCAGCTGAGCTCGCAGCTGCTCAAGCTCGCGCGCCTGGTGCCGGACGAGAGCGAGGGCGAGTGATGCCGCTGCGCTCGTTCCGCGACGCGCCGATCAAGCAGAAGCTGATCGCCACCTCGCTGCTCTCGAGCGGAGCGGCGCTGCTGCTCGCCTGCGGCGCGTTCGTCGCGTACGAGATCTCGGCCTACCGCGAGGCGACGCTGAACCAGCTGACGAGCGTCGCCGGCGTGATCGCCGCGAACAGCTCCGCGGCGCTGAGCTTCGACGACCCCGATGCGGCCGGCCAGACGCTGTCGGCGCTGCGCGCCGAGCGGATCGTCGCGGTCGCGTGCATCTACGACGGCGCGGGCGACCTCTTCTCGGCCTACTACAGCGACTCGGTGCAGCGGCGCTGCACCGAGCGGCGCGGCCCGGCCGGCGCCGCGACGCAGCGCGCGCTCGAAGTGTCGCTTCCGATCCGCACCGGCGGGGAGGCGCTCGGCACGATCCTGGTGCGCTCGCGCCCGGTCGACCTCTACGAGCGGCTCGCCCGCTACGGCGGGATCCTCGGCATGGTGATGATCCTCTCCGGCCTCGCGAGCCTGCCGCTGGCGTCGCAGCTGCAGCGCTTCATCTCGGAGCCGATCGTCCAGCTCGTCGCGATGCTGCGGCGCGTGTCGAGCGACAACGACTTCTCGGTGCGCGCCGGAAGCGCGGGCCGCGACGAGGTGGGCGTGCTCGTCGCTTCGTTCAACGAGATGCTCGAGAAGCTCGAGGACCGCGACCGCGCGCTCTCGCGCCACCGCGAGGACCTCGAGGCCGAGGTCGAGCGCCGGACCCGCGAGCTGCGCGCGCTCAACGGGGAGCTGACGCGCGAGGTCGCGCAGCGCAAGCAGGCCGAGGAGCGCATCCGCCATCTCGCGTACTATGACGCGCTCTCCGGCCTGCCGAACCGGCAGCTCTTCCAGGAGCGCCTGAACCGCGCGCTGGCGTGGGCGAGGGAGCGCGGCCGCTGCGTCGCGCTGCTCTTCCTCGACCTCGACGGCTTCAAGCAGGTGAACGACACGCTCGGGCACAGCGCCGGCG
>CAZQYK010000431.1:0-2822 GCA_964597285.1 uncultured Spirochaetales bacterium | reverse complement strand
CGCGTCGTCGCGTTCGTGCACGCCGAGACCTCCACCGGCGTGTGTCAGCCGGTCGAGGAGATCGCGCGCGCGGCGCGCGACGCCGGCGCGCTGGTCGTGCTCGACTGCGTGACCTCGCTCGCCGGGATTCCGCTCGCGCTCGACGCGTGGGGCGTCGACGCCGCGTACTCCGGCACCCAGAAGTGCCTGTCGTGTCCGCCCGGGCTGTCGCCCGCGACCTTCGGGCCGCGCGCGCTCGAGTGCGTTCGCGCACGGCGCGTCCCGGTGCAGAGCTGGTTCCTCGACGTCGGCCTGCTCGCCGGCTACTTCGGCAGCGAGCGCGTCTACCACCACACCGCGCCGGTGTCGGCGATCCTCGGCCTCTCGGAGGGCCTGCGCCTCGTCGAGGAGGAAGGCATGGAGACGCGCGCGGCGCGACACCGCTCGGTTGCCGAGGAGCTCGTCGAGGGCATCGGCGCGCTCGGCTTCGAGCCCCTCGTCGACGCGCGCTGGCGGCTGCCGATGCTGACGACCCTGCGGCTGCCCGAAGCGGTCGTGCGACGCGGCGAGGCGGCGCTGCGCCGCGCGCTGCTCGAGCGCTACGGCATCGAGGTCGGCGGCGGGCTCGGCAAGCTCGCCGGACGCGTCTGGCGCGTCGGCCTGATGGGCGAGAACGCGCGCGTGATCAACGTCGAGGCGCTGCTCTTCGCGCTGCGACGCGAGCTGGCCTGAGCTCCGAGCGCCCGAATTGACGCGCGCCGCCCCGCTGGGCTACAACGGCCGCTCATCATTCGGAGTGAGGGTGTGGAGCGCGGCATGGGAAGATGCCGCGACTCCTTCGGGAAGCCGGTGGGAATCCGGCGCGAGCCCGTCGCTGTAACCGGGAACGGCCGTCGTAAGCATCCACTGGCCCGCACGTGACGCCACGTGCCTGCGGGCTGGGAAGGGACGGCGGTCGGAAGATCCGGAAGCCAGAAGACCGGCCCTCTGCTCGCGGTTCGCTCTTCTTCGAGGACCAAGAAGAGGCCCGGACATGCAGGCCGGCGCTCGTCTCGCGATTTCTCGAATCCCCGCAGCGCGGGGAGCAGCGGTCCGTGGGCCGAATGACCGCCGTCGCACCACCGGGGTGCGGGGGCGTTCACCCCGTCGCATCACTGGGATGCGGCGGCGCCCACCCCACACGGCGTCCGGAGGCGACGCCCGGGAAGGACCGTCATGTCGCGAATGCACGCTCTCACCGCCCCGCTGGCGGCGCTCGCCGCCGCATGGATCGCCGCGCCGTCGGGCGCGACGACGCTCGACTTCGAAGACCTCGGCCTGAACCTCCCGATCGCGAACCCCGACAGCGGCGACCCGGAGTTCTTCTACAACGGCTTCAGCGCGCACCGCGCGGGCCAGCCGACCGACTTCGCGAGCCGCGGCGCGCTCTTCAACAACGACTTCAGCGACTTCGGCGGCGGCTGCTGCTGGCAGGGCTGGGCCTACTCGCAGACGACCGACACGACGACCCCTGGCTTCGGCAACCAGCACAGCGCGATCGCCGGCGGCGGCGCCGAGGGCAGCGCGACCTACGGCGTCGCGTTCACCGGCGGCGCGGCGAGCGGCCAGGGCGACGTGTCGCGAATCGCGTTCGCGTCGCCGGTGTCGCTGGTCGGCGCGTACTTCACGAACACGACCTACGCCGCGCTCTCGATGCGCGACGGCGACGGCTTCGCCAAGCAGTTCGGCGGCCCGAGCGGCGACGACCCGGACTTCTTCACGCTGCTCGTCACCGGCCGCGACGCGCAGGGCCAGGCCACCGGCAGCGTCGCGTTCGACCTCGCCGACTACCGCTCCGCCGACAATGGCCTCGACTACATCGTCTGGGACTGGACCTGGGTCGACCTCTCGGCGCTCGGCAGCGTCGCGGCGCTCGAGTTCGAGCTGTCGTCGAGCGACGTGGGCCAGTTCGGGCTGAACACGCCCTCGTATTTCGCGCTCGACGGGCTGGTCTTCGTGCCCGAGCCGGCGAGCGCCGGGCTCGTCGGCCTCGGCCTCGCGGCGCTCGCGCGGCGGCGGCGCGCCACCGCCGCGGCGGCGTCGCGGGGCGCGCGATGACGGCGCGTGCGCTCGCGCTCGGGGCGGTGCTGCTCGTCGCCGGCGCCGCGCGCGCCGGGCCGTACACCGAGGGCGGCTACCTGCCGGAGCTGATGGCCGCGTGGGCGACCGCCGTCGACGAGCTCGTGCGCGGTCCGGTCGACTCGGCGCAGCCCCCGAACCACGCCACCCACGGCCAGCCCAGCGACGCGCTCGGCCCGAGCACTGGCGACTCCTTCCACGTCGTCTCGCTCGGCGACGGCGGCTCGATGACGCTCGGGTTCGCGAGCGGGATCGGCAACGGGCCGGGGGACGACTTCACGGTGTACGAGAACGGCTTCTACGTCGGGCTCGAAGGCGACTTCTTCGGCGAGTTCGCGTTCGTCGAGGTGTCGAGCAACGGCGCCGACTTCGCGCGCTTCGACGCGACGGCGCTCCAACCCGGGCCGGTCGGCGACGGCGGCACCGTCGACCCGACGAACTACCACAACCTCGGCGGCAAGCACCCGCTCGGCCGGGGCACCGGCTTCGACCTCGCCGGCCTGGCCGGCCACCCGCTCGTCGGGGCCGGGCTGCTCGACCTCGCCGACGTGCGCTGGGTGCGCCTCGTCGACGTCGTCGGCGACGGCTCGACGCAGGACCACGAGGGCCGGCCCGTCTACGACCCGCACCCCACGCCGTACCCGAGCGGCGGCTTCGACATCGACGCGGTCGGCGTGCTCCACGTCGCGCCCGAGCCCGGCGCGGCGCCGGCGCTCGGCGCCGGC
>CAZQYK010000430.1:0-4841 GCA_964597285.1 uncultured Spirochaetales bacterium | reverse complement strand
ACCGGCGCAAGATCTACGACGCGCGCCGGCTCGTCGCGCACGTCGTCGACCGCGACTCGTTCTTCGAGCTCGGCCGCGGCCACGGCCGCTCGCAGGTCACCGGCCTCGCGCGCCTCGACGGGCACGCGGTCGGCGTCTGGGCGAACGACCCGCGCTTCCACGCCGGCTCGATGACGGCCGACGCCGCGCGCAAGGTGCGCCGCTTCGTCGAGCTCTGCGACACCTTCCACCTGCCCGTCGTCGCGCTCGTCGACGAGCCGGGCTTCATGATCGGGCTCGCGGCCGAGAAGGCGGCGACGATCCGCTTCGGCGCTGAGGCGATGTTCGCGGTGGTGCAGGCGACGGTGCCGTGGGTGTCGGTGATCGTGCGCAAGACCTACGGCGTGGCGGCGGCCGCGCACTTCGCGCCCGACGCGCGCGTCTACGCGTGGCCGTCGGCCGAGGGCGGTGCGCTGCCGGTCGAGGGCGGCGTCGCGGTGGCGTACCGGCGCCAGATCGAGGCCGCCGACGACCCCGACGCGCTGCGCCGCGAGCTCGAGGAGCGCTTCGCCGCCGCGCGCTCGCCCTTCCCGCGCGCCGAGGCCTTCGGCGTGCACGACCTGCTCGACCCGCGCGAGACGCGCCCGCGCCTTTGCGAGTGGGTCGACGAAGTGCAGCCGCAGCTCGCCGCGCGCAGCGGCCCGCGTGGCTACGCGCTGCGGCCGTAGGAGCGGCGACACCGCGGCGGGAGCGCCGGCCGCTCCCGCCGCGGCCCGCTAGAGCTCCGCGACGGGGCGGCGCGCGATGCGCTGCCACTCGCGGTTCTCGAGGTTCTCCTCGCTCGCCAAGTAGGACCCGGTGGCGTACTTCGGCGAGGGCGCTCGGACCCGCAGCTCCGCGGCGCTCGTGACGGCCTGGCGTCCTCAGTCAGAGGTTCGCTGCGTTCGGACGCGGAACCGTGAAGTGGAACTCGGCTCCGCCGCCCGGGGCTTCGGTGACCCAGACGCGGCCGCCGTTCGACTCGACGACCTTCTTCACCACCGCCAGGCCGACACCGGTGGAGCCGTCGTCGCGCGAGAGCCTCTGGAAGATCCGGAAGATGCGCTCCCGCTGATGCTCGGGAATCCCGACGCCGTCGTCGGCGACCCGGAACTCCCACGCGTCGGCGCGCTCGCACGCGTCGACGCGGACCGTGCCGCTCGGACGTCCGATGTGTCGGATCGCGTTCTCGACGAGGTTCTGGAGCACCTGGACGAGCTGCGTCTCGTCGTAGATCACGGTGGGCAGGTCGGGGCCCAGCTGCACCTCGATGCCGGCGGGCGGAGCGAGCGCGTCGAGAACGTCGACGAGCGTCGCCCGGCTGTCGACGGGCTCGAGCTTGGTCGATCGTCCCGCCCGCGAGTACTCGAGGATGCCCTCGATCAGGCGGAACATGCGGAGCACGCGGGCCTGGATCAGCGTCAGACGCTCGCGTCCCTCGTCGCTGAGCGCTTCGCCCTCCTCCTCGACGACCCACTCCGCGAGCGCGGCGATTCCCCGCAGCGGAGCCTTGAGGTCGTGCGAGACGACGGCGGCGAACTGATCCAGATCCGCGTTCGAGCGCGCGAGCTCCGCGTTGACGGCCGCGAGGGCGTCGCGCTGCACGCGGAGATCTTCGCGCGCGCGCCGCAGCTCGCCGACGTCGTGTCCGATCGACGCGGCACCGATCACGTCGCCGTGCTCGTCGCGGATCGGCGAAACGCTCAGCGAGACGTCGATGCGCTCGCCATCCTTGCGCACGCGAACCGTCTCGAGCTGCTCGGTGACCTCCCCGCGGCGCACCTCCCCCATCAGCCGCTCCAGCTCGTCGCGGCGCTCTTCGGGAACGATCAGGTCGATGTGCCGGCCGACGGCCTCTTCCGCAGTCCATCCGTAGATGCGCTCGGCCCCGCGGTTCCATTCGGCGATCGTCCCGTCGAGGCGCCGACCGATGATCGCGTCGTGCGAGGAGGTGACGATCGCGGCGAGGCGCCGCCGCAGCTCCTCGTCGCGGCGGCCGGTGAGGTCGCGGATCGAGCTCGAGACCAGCGGGCCCCGCTCGGACGCGATCGCGCGCAGCGAGATCTCGGCGGGGAACTCCGACCCGTCGCGTCGCCGCGCCGTCACCTCGAGGGGGTCCTGCGGGCGGCGGGCGGGCTCGGCGAAGTAGCGCTCGCGCCCCTCGCGGTGGCGCGAGAGCAGACGCTCGGGAACGAGGCCATCGACGGAACGCCCCACCAGCTCGTCTCTCCGCCAGCCGAACAGGCGCTCGGCCTCGGCGTTCCCGAGCACGACGTCGCCGCGGACGTCCACGACGATCATCGCGTCGGGCGCCGATTCCAGCAGACCCTGCACCGAGCGCAGGCGCTGGCGCGCGGTGCGTGCGAGGCTCAGCGTGCTGCCAGACAGCACCGCGAGCGCCAGGCCCGCGCCGAGCGCGAGGTGGAGCGCGCCGCTCTGCAGCTCGGCGAGCCACACGGGATTCGGCCACGCGCGGATCTGCCACGTGGATCCGCGCATGTGCAGCTCGCCCTCCTGCACCAGACGTGGAGAGGCATCGGAGCGCACCAGGCGCACCAGGTCGCCTCCGGCGTCGCGAATCAGGAGGTCGTAGCGCTGCCACGTCTCCTGGAGCGCCGGCGCGAGCGCGGTGCCAGCGCGAAACACCGCGACGATGCTGCCAGAGTAGCGATCGGCGTCCCAGATCGGTGCGTACACGGCGAAGCCGGTGGCTCCGCCCGGTAGCGGGAACGAATCGGAGACCCGGACGTCGCGCGGCCGGTCGAACGCGTCCGCCCGGACGCGCCGCTCGAGATCGGATGCGCCGGAGGATGCGCCGGCGCCTGCGACGAAGAGCCGTGGCCGGCCCCTGGGGTCGATCCAGGCCAGCGCTTCGAGGGCGGGATCGTGAGCAACGTGGAGCTGCGCGTCGGCCTCCCACTCCTCGCGCAGCGGGTCGCGCCCGACGGCCCAGCGCTCCGCCATCCGGACCAGGTTGTTGACGCGCTCGTTCATCGAGCGCGCCACGTAGAGATGGGTGCTGCTCACCGCGTGGCGCACCGTGCGCTCGACGTGCCGCTGCTCCTCGTGCACGAGCGCCGCCCAGAGCGCGATCGCGGCCGAGGCAACCCCGGCTCCGACGCCGATTCCCATCCACGAGAACCGCGCGAACAGCGTCTGCTCCGCGTCTCGCGTCTGCGCGACGCGCACGAGGATCGCGACGCCGAGTGCGAGCAGCGACGCCGCGGCCGGCACCGCCATGTCCGCGAGGTGGCTCCAGCCGTCGTAGTACAGGCCGAGCCCCGAGATCTGCGCGAGCAGCGCCGCGCCACCGAAGCAGGCGACGACGACCCCGAAGATCCAGAGCAGCGGCGTGGCGCGCTCTGCCGCCCGGACGCGGGCGCGCAGCAGCGCGAGGCTCGTGCCGGCGAGCAGCAGGCTGACGGCGGTCATCCGCTGCAGCGGGCGCACGTCGACCGCCGCGGCACCGGCGATCCAGCTCGTCTGGAGGAGGTCGTGGCCGGCGAGTCCGAGGACGCCCATCAGCGCCGCGACCGACGCCGACGCGAGCCCGACGCGGCGCGCCCGCTCGAGCCCGACGCTCAGCGCTGCAATGCCGCATCCGATCAGGCCGACCGCGGCCGCCGGCGACACCGCGGGCCACGTGGGCCGGAGGCGCAGCGCCGCATCCCAGCCGGTCTGCCATCCGACCAGGGCGCCGACGCCCGAGATCAACGCCAGCGCGCCGGCCGCGAGCGCGGTGGGCTGGACGGCCTTCGGGCTTCGCACGTTCGATCCCCCCGACGTGCCCCGCCTGGATCCGGAGCGTAGCGCCGGAGGTCTCGCATCGACAGGCTCAGCCCCCCTCGCCGAGCGGCTCGTAGATCACGACCGGCGCGTCGCGGCCCTCGACGCGCACGCGGTCGAGCTGGCGGAAGCGGACGCCGGGGCATTCGGCGCGCGTCGCCTCGCTCGCGACGATCGCGACGCCGTAGCGCCGCGTCAGGCCCTCGAGACGCGACGCCAGGTTCACGCCGTCGCCGACGACGGTGTACTTCAGGCGCGAGAGCGAGCCCATGCGTCCGGCGACGACCGGAGCGGTGTGCACGCCGATGCCGATCGCGAGCGGCGGCCCGCCGAGGCGCGCGATCTCTGCGTTCACCGCGGGCATCGCGTCGCGCAGCGCGAGCGCCGCGCGCACCGCGCGCCGCGCGTCGTCGGCGTGCGCCAGCGGTGCGCCGAAGAGCGCCTTCGCGCCGTCGCCCATGTACTCCTCGACGACGCCCCCGTGCGCTTCGACCGCGCGGCTCACGGCGGTGAGGAAGGCGTTCAGCATCCGCACGAGAAGCTGTGGATCCTCGCGCTCGGACAGGCCGGTGAATCCGCGGATGTCGGTGAAGAGCACCGTGACGATGCGCTCCTCGCCGCCGAGCTCGATCTCCTTGCTCAGCAGCTCCTCGGCGATCTCGGGCGCGACGACGCGGCCGAGCAGGTCGCGCACGCGGTCGCGCTCGGCGAGGCCACGCATCATCGCGTTGAACGCGTCGGCGAGGCTGCCGAGCTCGTCGCGCTGCGCCACCTCGACCGGCTCGTCGTACTCGCCGCGCCCGATGCGTCGCGCGCCGCGCGCGAGCCGCTCGACCGGCCGCGTAACGCCGGTGGCGAGCAGCGCGCCGCCGACGAGCGACGCCCCGAGGCCGAGCGCGAAGATCGCGAGCAGCCGCGTGCGCAGCGCGAGGAAGGGCTCGAGCGCGTCGTCGAGCGAGCGCTGGAGCACCGCGAGCGTCGGCGGCCCGGCCGCGTCGATCGGGCCGACCCACGACAGATACGCCTCGCCGGCGAGC
>CAZQYK010000429.1:0-3897 GCA_964597285.1 uncultured Spirochaetales bacterium | reverse complement strand
ACGGCGGCTTCCAAAGCTGGTGCTCCGGCTCGATCGCAGCCCGGCGGGCCGATCCGCGCGATGCCCACCGTCCTGACGCACGCGGTGGTCGGGGCGGCGTTCGCGCCGCTCGCGCCGGCGGGGGTCTCGCGCGCGCGGCTCGCGGCGGCGCTGGCGAGTCTGGTCGCGCTGCTCGGGTTTCCCGCTGGCGCGCGCTGGCGCGTCGCGGCGCTGCTCTTCGCCGCGGCCGCGTCGCACGGCGCGCTCGACGCGTTCACCGACGGCGGGCTCGGGATCGGGCTGCTGCTGCCGTTCTCGGGCGAGCGCGTCCTCGCGCCGGTGCGGCCGCTGCCCGTGTCGCCGCTCGGGCTCGACCGCTCGCTCGTCGGGATCGTCGCGACCGAGGCGCTCTGGCTGTGGCTCGCCGCGACGCGGTCGGAGAGCCCCTGCCCGCGCTTGTCGAAGACGATCACGCGCGCGAACGCGGTCAACCTGCGCAGCCGGTGCTCGGGGTTCGGCACCTCCCAGAGCAGCTCGACGGGCGAGATCGTGCCCGGGATCAGCAGGACGTCGCGGGGCCCGTCGCCGAAGGTCCCCCAGGCGATGTGGACGTCGCCGTTCTTCGCGTACCGAACCGGACCCTTCATCGCGGCCCTCGACGACCTCAGCGGAAGACCCTTCGTGGCCCTCGACGACCTCAGCGGAAGACTCGACGACCGCAACGGATCGCGACCGGAGCTTGGAGCGGCGGCGGTTAGCCCGCCGCCGGGGGTCGGCCGCGCCGCCGTCGGCGCTCCGCCCACTCCCGGTAGGCCGCGATGGTCGCGGGCAGGTCGAGCTCGTCGACCTCGAGCTCGAATGCGGCCGGCTGCGGTGGGAAGCCCACGCGGTACTCGAGGCCGTCGCGGGTGCGCTCGAGGTGGCCGTGGTCGACGAGGATGCGGCGCAGCGTCACGTGGTCGACGGCGATCGCCGGTGCCACCTCGCGGCTCCAGCGCCGCAGCAGCGCGTTGACCTCGCGCTCGGCGTAGGTGCGGCTGCTGTCCAACCCCATCACGACGCTCTTCAGCAGGATCTCGCGGTCGCGCCGCTTGCGCGGAAAGCCGCGCGGGCCACGGTCGGCCCCGAGGCGACACAGGCGCTCGACGAATTCCTCGGCGGAGATCATCGCGTTGGCCTAGTCTAGCAGTGTGCGGAGGGCCGACCGACTAACAGTCGCGGACGGCTCGCGAGGGAGGACCCGATGAGAGCGCTCCGATCGACGGCGGCGCCGCTCGCGTGGGCGCTCGTACTCGCCGCCACCCCGGCCGCCGCCGACGACGCCGACGCGGCGTACCGCGCGAGCATCGCCGAGCTGCTGCGCCTGACCGGCGCGACCCAGATGGGCGAGCAGATGGCGAACGGCATGTTCCAGGCGATCGTCGCCGGCATGCAGCAGTCGAACCCGAACGTGCCGAGGCGCGCGCTCGAGATCGCGCACGAGCTCGCGCGCGAGGTCTTCGGCGGGATGTTCGCCGACGAGCAGAAGCTCCTCGACCTCTACGCCCCGATCTACCGCGAGCACTTCACGCAGGCCGACGTCGACGGGCTCGTCGCGTTCTACCGCTCGCCGGTCGGGCAGAAGGCGGTCGAGCACACGCCGGCGATCCTCGAGGCCGGCATGGCGGCGGGCCAGCGCTGGGCGCAGGAGGCGATGCCGGGCTTCCAGCGCGAGCTGCAGCGCCGACTCGAGGCCGAGGGCTTGCTGCCCTAGCGGGTCGATGGAGGAAGACATGAGCGATTCCGGACCTCCGCTGGGCGTGCGGCGCGCGCTGGGCGCGTTGCTGCTCGTCGTCGGCGTTGCGGTGTTCGCGATCCGGCTCCAGCACGCGGGCCCGTACGACCCGCCCGAGGGAGGGAACCTCCTCGGCGGCGTGCTCTCGCTCGCGCTCGGCGCGTGGCTCGTGCGCGACTGGCTACCGGGCCGCGCCGGAGCGATCGCGTGGGCCGCGCTCGCCGCGAGCCCGATCGTGCTCTTCTTCGCGCTCTACGCGACGCTCGCCGAGCTCGAGGAGGTGGTCGTGCTGCGCGCCGACGACCGCTCCGGGCGCGCGGTCGACCTGCGCCTGTGGATCGTCGAGCACGACGGGGCGACCTGGGTCACGATGCCGCGCGGAAAGGCCGACGCGCACGGGCTCGGCGACGCGCGCGTCCAGCTGCTGCGCGACGGCGAGTGGAGCTGCGTCGTCGCGGAGCGCCACGAGGACCGCGAGACGGTGAACGCGGTGCACCACGCGCGCCACGGCAAGTACCGGGTGCAGCGCCTCGCGGCCGCGGTGGGCCTGTTCGGCCGCGACGCCGACCCGCGCACGGTGGCGCTGCGGATCGAGCCGTGCCCGCCGGAGCCGCCGCCGGCCGCGGTCCGCTGACCCGGCCCGCGCTCGAGGCGCGGCGCCGACCGGCCGATGCTTCGGAGCATGTGCATCCGGCGCGCAGCAGCGCTGCTCTGCCTCGCGGCGCTCGGCGCCGCGGCGGCCGCGTGCGGACGCCCGCCGCTCCACGGCGCGGTGTCGCGCGGCGACGTCGCCGAGGTCGAGCGCCTGCTCGCGGCCGGTACCGATCCGAACCCGGCCGAGACCTACACCCAGCGCGGTCACTCGGGCGCGAGCTTCCGGCTGACGCCGCTCGCGATCGCCGCGCAGCGCGGCGACGTCGCGATGATCGAGCGCCTCGTCGGGGCCGGCGCCGACCCCCACTGGAGCGACGGCTCGTTCACCGCGTTCGAGTGGGCGATCCGCTTCGGCCACCCCGGGGCGGCGCGGCGCCTGTGGGAGCTTTCGGACGGCGCGACCTACGCGGGCCGCGCCGCGGTGCACCTGCCGCTGACCCTCCGGGTCGGCGACGACGCGACGCTCGCATTCGTGCTCGAGCGCGTCGGCGCGCAGAGCTGTGAGGCGGCGGCCGCGCTGCCGCCGCTGGCCCGCTCGGGCGTGGACGAGCTGCGCCACGTGCGGACGCTCGTCGAGCGCGGCGTGCGGCCGACGCCGGAGGCCGTCCAGGCGGCCGCGCAGCGCGGCAACGTCGCGCTGGTGGGCCTGCTGATCGACACCGCCGAGCGAGACGGCTGGCTCGGCGGCTGCTTCGGCGCGCTGCCGGCGCGCCACGATCCGCTGGCCGGCGCGCTGCGCGCGAGCCTGCTCGGGCTCCAGATCGAGGTGGTGCGGCACCTGCTCGAGCGCGGCGCCGACCCGAACGTGCGCGACGGCTCCGGCACGACGCCGGCGATGCTGCTCGCGCGCCACGTGTACTTGAAGGAGGTCTACGCGCGGCCGCCGTACGCCGACCCGCCGTACGCGAGCCCGAGCCCGTACCACGAGCGCTGGTTCGCGCCGCTGCTCGCGCTGCTGCTCGAGCACGGCGCCGACCTGTCGCTGCGCGACGACGCCGGACGCAGCGCCGCCGATTTCGTGCCCGACGACGACCACGACCGCGCGTACAAGCGCGCGCTGCTGCGCGCGGACGCGCGCGCTGGGCCGCAGCCCGGATCGGGCGCGCGCGGTGGCCCGGAGCCCGGGCCGGCCGCGCGGGCCGCGAATGACTCGGAAGGCGGCCCGAAGGCCGCCCTCGCGATCCGACCAGGAGCGTGACCCAGGATCCGACGACCAGACCGAGGCGCTGCGGCAGCGGAGGCCACTGTTCGACTCCGCTCGGCTCCGCCTCGCTCACTAGATGCCTTCGGCATCCGTGGTCTTGGCGGAGCGGCTCTTCGAGCCGCAGACCGCCAAGCTGCCGCGCGCGGCTCCGCCGCGCTCGACCTAACGCCGGCTCTGTGCCTCGTTGACGCGGATGCTGCGGCCGCCGAGGTCGCTGCCGTCGAGGGCGCGAATCGCCTCGTCGGCGGCGCTCGCCTCGGCCATCTCGACGAAGGCGAAGCCGCGC
>CAZQYK010000428.1:0-4823 GCA_964597285.1 uncultured Spirochaetales bacterium | reverse complement strand
CTCCACGGCGGGCAGCACCTGCTCCATCGTCTCGAGGTAGAGCCGCTTCCGGGTCACTTCGGGCGCCTTGCGGTACTCGCCGGCGAGGGCGAGGAAGCGACCCGCCTCGCCCGAGGCCTCGGCGATCGTCGCGTCGCGATAGGCGATCGACTGCTCCCGCAGCTCGACGGCCTCGGCCCGCGCACGCGGCAGCACCTCGTTGCGGTAGCCCTCGGCCTCGTTCATCGCGCGGCTCGCGTCCTGCGCGGCAGCGACGACGTCGTCGAAGGCGGCGCGCACGACCTCGGGCGGCTGCACGTCCTGGAGCTCGATGGATTGGATGGTGAGCCCGGCCCCGTAGCCGTCGAGGATGTCCTGCAGGATCTGCTGCGCCTCGGAGGTCAGCGCGGCGCGGCGCTCGCGCAGCACCGCGTCGACGGTCATGCGGCCCACGACCTCGCGCATCGCGGCCGTCGCGGCGCTGCGCAGGACCGCGACGCGGTCCGCGACGCTGTAGAGCGCGCGGTAGGCGTCTTCGATCCGGTACTGCACCGCGAAGCTCACGCGCACGATGTTGTTGTCGCTCGTCTGCATGTTCGAATCGTGCGCGCGCTCGCCGCCGCCGAAGTCCTCGTTGCGCAGCTCGCCGACGTTGACCACCTCGCGCGTCACCAGCGGCGCCGGCAGCGTCCAGTGCAGCCCGGTCTGCGCGACGACGTCGTGGCGCTCGCCGAAGAGCAGCAGGATCGCCGCCTGGCCCGGCGCGAGCGTGTAGAGGCCGAGCGACCCCCACGCGCCGAGAGCGCCGAGCAGCACCAGCGCCAGCGCCGCGTTGCCGAGCGTGCGCGCCACCGAGCGCTTCACCCGCTGCTCGGTCGACAGGTCGCCCCCCCGCTTCGCCACCCGAGCCCCTATTCCTTCGCGGCGTCGTCGCCGCGCTTCCTCGCCGCCGCCTCGTAGAAGGGCCGCAGGATGTCGATCGGAATCGGGAAGAGCGTCGTCGAGTTGTTCTCGGTCGCGATCTCCGAGAGCGTCTGCAGGTAGCGCAGCTGGAGCGCCGACTCCTGCGACGCGAGCACCCCCGCCGCCTCGGCCAGCCGCTGCGCGGCCAGGAACTCGCCCTCGGCGTGGATCACCTTGCTGCGCTTCTCGCGCTCGGCCTCGGCCTGGCGCGCCATCGCGCGCTGCATCTCGACCGGGAGGTCGATCTGCTTCACCTCGACCGCGCGCACCTTGACGCCCCACGGCTCGGTCTGGTCGTCGATGATTTCCTGGAGCTTCTGGTTGATCCGCTCGCGCTCGGCGAGCAGGTCGTCGAGCTCGGCCTGGCCGCAGACGCTGCGCAGCGTGGTCTGCGCCATCTGCGACGTGCCGTAGAGGTAGTTCTCGACCGTGATCACGGCCTTCTCGGGGTGCAGCACGCGGAAGTAGAGCACCGCGTTGACCTTCACCGAGACGTTGTCGCGCGTGATCACTTCCTGCGGCGGCACGTCCATCACGATCTCGCGCAGGCTGATGCGCACCATCCGGTCGACGAAGGGGATGATCCACTTGAAGCCGGCCGACTTCACCTCGCGGAAGCGCCCGAGCCGGAAGATCACCCCGCGCTCGTACTCGGCCAGGATGCGCACGCCGATCACGAAGAGCACGAAGAGGATCGCGACCGCTCCGACGACTCCGATTCCCATGTCCCCTCCTCGTGCGCCGGGACGACGCCCGGCGCGCCTAGCTTAGACGGATCCAGGCGCGGGGCGCACCCGCAGCCGAAGCCCCTCGACCGCGACCACCTCGACCGGGTCGCCCGCCGCGACGCGCGTCGACGCGTGGGCGCTCCAGTACTCGCCGCGGATGAACACCTTGCCGCTCGGGTCGAGGTCGCCGACCGCGCGGCCGACCGTGCCGATCAGCTCGTCGACGCCGGCCGTCTGGCGCAGGAAGAAGCTCGGCCCGACCGCGAAGAGCACCGCGGCTGCGAACACGCCGAAGGCCGAGACGATCGGCACGAGCACCGGCCAGAACGCGACGTCGAGGTCGCTCGCCTCCGGGACGTCGAAGACCATGCTGCCGCCGACCAGCATGCACACGAGCCCGGCCGAGAAGAGCAGGCCCCAGGTCGGCACGAAGAGCTCGGCGACGACGAGGCCCACCCCGAGCATCAGCACGAGCAGGCCGACCCACGAGAAGGGCAGGATCTGGAACGCGTAGCCGGCCAGCACGAGGCAGATCATGCCGATCACGCCCGGCACGATCATGCCGGGCTGGTTCAGCTCCATGTACAGACCGAGCAGGCCCGCGAGCGCGAGCAGCACCGCGACGTTCGGGTCGGCCAGAACGTTGAACACGCGCATCAGCGGCGACATCTCGATGCGCCGCAGCTCGGCCCCCTCGACGTCGAGCACGCGCGTCTCGCCGCCGATGTCGACCTCGCGACCCTGGACCTGGGCGAGCAGCGAGGAGACGTCGTTCGCGACGAAGTCGATCACGCCGAGCTCGAGCGCCTCTTCGCCTCCGATCGCCTCGGCCTCGCGCACGGCCTTCGCCGCCCACTCGACGTTGCGCTTGCGCTGGCGCGCGATCGACTCGATGAAGGCGGTCGTGAACTTCTCGGCCTTCTCCGAGCCGACGTCCTGGCGCTCGCCCTCGTCGGTGCGCCCTCCCCCCTCGCCCGAGGCCGAGATCGGCGACGCCGCGCCGATGCTCGTGCCGGGCGCCATCGCGGCGACGTGGGCCGCGAGCGTCACGAAGGCGCCGGCCGACGCCGCCCACGCGCCCTGCGGCGACACGAAGACGATCACCGGGACGCGCGCGTTCAGCATCGCCTGCACGATGTCCTGCGTCGACGCGAGCAGCCCGCCGGGCGTGTCGAGCTCGATCAGCACCGCGACGGCGCCGTCGGCCTCGCTGCGCGAGATCGCGACCTGGATGTACTCGGACGAGGCCGGGTTGATCGAGCCGTCGATCGCGATCGCGTTCAGGTGCGCCGCGGCCGCGGCGATCGGCAGCAGCGACAGCGCCCCCGCGAGGACGGCTCCGGCCAGACGCGGCGTCACTCGCGCTCCCCGAGCAGCTTGACGACGCGGTCGAGCAGGTGCGACGCGACCTCGTCCTTGTCGAGCGGGGGCAGCGTCTCGACGTCGCCGGCCGGCCAGACGAAGCTCACCGCGTTGCGGTCGACGTCGAAGCCCGAGTCGGCGCGCGACACGTCGTTCGCGACCAGCAGGTCGCACCCCTTGCGCGCGAGCTTGCGCCGCGCGGCGTCGATCACGTCGTGGCTCTCGGCCGCGAAGCCGACGACGATGCGCCGGCCCTTGTCGCGGCACAGCTCGGCGAGGATGTCGGGGTTGCGCACGAGCTCGAGCGTGAGGCCGGCGTCCGGCGCCAGGTCCTCCTTGCGGATCTTGCGCCCGGCCGGCGCTGCGGGCCGTAAGTCGGCGACCGCGGCGGCCTTGACGACGACGTCGGCGCGCTCTGCCTCCCGGCGCACCGCGTCGCGCATCTCGAGCGCGGTGCCGACGTCGACGCGCCGCACGCCGGCCGGCGTCGGCTCGGCCGACGGCCCGCTGACGAGCACCACGTCGGCGCCACGGCGCGCGGGCTGGCGCGCGACCGCGTAGCCCATCTTCCCCGACGAGCGGTTGCCGAGGAAGCGCACCGCATCGACCGGCTCGCGCGTGCCGCCGGCGGTGACGAGCACGCGCACGCCGTGCAGGTCGCGGGGCGCGAGCATCGCGAGCGCGCGCTCGGCGATCCGCGCCGGGTCCGACATCCGGCCCTCGCCCTCCCAGCCGCAGGCGAGCTCGCCGCTGTCGGGGCCGACGAGCTGCGCGCCGCGCTCGACGAGCCGCGCGACGTTGTCCGCGGTGGCCGGGTGGCGCCACATGTTCACGTTCATCGCCGGCGCGAGCAGCAGCGGCGCGCGCGTCGCGAGCGCGAGGGTCGTGACGAGGTCGTCGGCGAGCCCGTGCGCGAGGCGCGCGAGCGCGTGCGCGGTGGCCGGCGCGACGACGACCAGCTCGGCCCAGTCGGCGAGCGCGATGTGGTCGATCCGCCCCTCCTCCTCGGCGTCGAAGAGCGCGCTGCGCACCGGGTGGCCCGAGACGATCTGGAGCGCCAGCGGACTGACGAACGCGGCCGCCGCGCGCGTGATCGCGCAGCGCACCTCGTGGCCGGCGCGCCGCAGCGCGCGCACCAGCTCGGGCGCCTTGTAGGCCGCGATGCCGCCGGTGACCGCCAGAAGGATGCGGCGTTCTTGCAAGTGCGACCTCCGCGCGTGGGCGCCGGCGACGAAAACCTCGCGCGGTCGCGAGCTTAGCCGATCGGATGCCCGCGTCGAGCGGCGCCCGGCTAGCGGGCGAAGCGCTCGCGCAGCTTCTTCGCGACCAGCGGCGGCACGAACTCGTCGACGTCGCGGCCGAAGCGGGAGAGCTCCTTGAGCCGCGAGGAGCTCACGTAGAAGTACTCCAGGCTCGGCATCAGGAAGAGCGTCTCCACGCCCGGGAACAGGTGCTTGTTCATCAGCGCCATCTCGAACTCGTACTCGAAGTCCGACACCGCGCGCACGCCACGCACGATCGCGCACGCGCCGATCTCGCGCGCGAAGTCGACCGTCAGGCCCTCGAAGGTGGTGATGCGCAGCGTCGGGTCGCCGTCGACGACCGAGCCCAGCATATCTATCCGGTCCTCGAGCGATAAGGTCCCGCTCTTCGCGACGTTCACCGCGACCGCGAGCACGACCTCGTCGAACAGGCGCGACGCGCGGCGCGCGATGTCGAGGTGCCCGTAGGTCACCGGGTCGAAGCTGGCCGGGAAGAGCGCGATGCGCCGGCGCTCACTCATGCGGGCAG
>CAZQYK010000427.1:0-3301 GCA_964597285.1 uncultured Spirochaetales bacterium | reverse complement strand
CGACGGCGAGGGCCGCGTGCTCGTGCTCGAGCCCGGGAGCGAGCGCGCGTTCCTCGCGCCGCTGCCGATCGACCTGCTCGACCCCGACGACGCGCTCGCCGAGGCGCTGACCCGCTTCGGGATCCACTGCGTGCGCGAACTGCTCACGCTGCCCCGGCGCGGCCTCGCGACCCGGCTCGGCGCCGGCGCGCTCGAGCTCGTCGCGCGCGCACAGGGCCGCGCGCGCGAGGCGCCGCTGCCCGAGCGGCGCGACGCGCGGCTGTGCGAGGCGATCGATCTCGAGGCGCCGATCGAGCAGCTCGACGCGCTGCTCTTCGCGCTCCAGGGCCTCGTGTCGCGGCTACTCGACCGGCTCGACGCGCTCCACCTCGGCTGCGGCGACCTCGCGCTCGCCCTCGAGCTCGACGGCGGCGGGCGCGACGCGCGCGCGGTCGGCGTCGCCGCGCCCACCGCCGACCTGCGCGTGCTGATGCGCCTCGCGCAGCTCACGCTCGAGGCGCGGCCGCCCGGCGCAGCGGTGCTCGCCGTGCGCGTCGAGACGGTCGGCCGGCGCATCGCGCGCGATCAGCTCGACCTGTTCCGACCCGCCGGCCCGGCGCCCGCCGTGCTCGGCGAGACGCTCGCGACGCTCCAGAGCCTGTGCGGCGACGCGCGCGTCGGCGTTCCGGTCGACGCCGACGCGCACCACCCCGACGCGTACGCGCTGGTCCCGTTCGCACCTCGAACGGGCGAGGAGGACGGCAGCTGCCCGACCGACCGATCTTCGCTCGGCTCCGCCTCGCTCACTGGATGCCCTTCGGGCATCCGTGGTCTCGGCGGAGCGGCTCTGTCGAGCCGCAGACCGCCGAGCGATCGCGCGGCCTCCGGCCGCTTGCGGCTGGCCCTGCGCGCGCTGCGGCCGCCGGTGCCCGCGCAGGTCGAGCGGCGCGCGGGGTGCCCCGCCCGGGTGCGCAGCGCGGCCGCGAACGGCCGCGTCGTGCGCTGCTCCGGCCCGTGGCGCAGCTCGGGCGGCTGGTGGTCTCCCGAGGGTCGCTTCGCATTCGACAGCTACGACGTCCAGACCGAGGACGGCCTGGTGGTGCGATTGCGCTACGACCACGTCCGCCGCGAGTGGCAGATCGATGCCCTATACGATTGAGAACGGGCCGATTTCTGCGCTCGCGGCCTGGTGGATCGGCTACAGTGCCGCCGCCCTCGCGCCGCTCCTGCGTGCGTCATCGGAGGAACCCCTCGTGGCCGAGCTCTCCCGATCCCCGCTTCGCCCCCAACCCGACGACCGCTTCGCTTTCTTCCGCGGCTTCCTGAAGCGCCCGAAGCAGGTCGGCTCGATCATCCCGAGCTCGCGCTTCCTCGAGCGCCGCGTCGTCCGGGCCGCCCGCCTCGACCGCGCGAAGCTCGTCGTCGAGCTCGGCCCCGGAACCGGCGGCACTACGCGCGCACTGCTGCGCGCGATGGGCGCCGACGCGCGGCTGCTCGCGATCGAGATCAACCCGCACTTCGTCGAGGTGCTCGAGCGCTGGCACGACCCCCGGCTGATCGTGAAGCAGGGCAGCGCGACCGACCTCGGTCCGATCGTCACCGCGCTCGGCCTCGGCCCGCCCGACGTCGTCGTGTCGGGCATCCCGTTCTCGACGATGGCGCGGCCGATCGGCCGCGAGATCCTGCGCGGCGTCTACGACGCGCTCGAGCCCGGCGGGGCCTTCGTCGCGTACCAGGTGCGCGACCGCGTGCACATTCTCGGGCGCGAGGTGTTCGGACGCGCGCGCGTGCAGACCGAGCTGCTCAACGTGCCGCCGATGCGCATCTATCGCTGGGAGAAGCGCTCCCCCTAGCGCGCCGCCTCCGAACGGGGGCATACTGCGCGGTGTCGATCCGAGGGAGGTCCAGGCCACCGGTTCATGCGACGCGCCCATACGAAGCGGCCCCCCCGCCCCCGGCTCGCGAAGCGGATCGCGGCGGGCGCCGCTTCGGCGCTCGCGGCCGCCGGTGCGATCTTCTACGGCTGCGCGTCCGAGCCGCACGACGCGCTCGGCATCGTCGCCGAGCTGCACAACGTCCGCGAGGTCGACCCGGGGCGCTTCTACCGCTCGGCGCAGCTCTCGCCCGAGACGCTCGACGAGGTGATCGACGCCTTCGGGATCCGCAGCGTGATCAACCTGCGCGGCTACGGGGACGCCGACTGGCGCGACGCCGAGAGCGCGGTGACGCGCGAGAGCGCGGTGCCGCTCTACGACGTGCACCTCTCGGCGCGCTCGCTGCCGCGCCGCGAGCAGCTGCTGCGCCTGCTCGGGCTCTACCGCGTCGCCGCCCGCCCGCTGCTCGTGCACTGCCAGGGAGGGGCCGACCGCACCGGCGAGGCCGCGGCGCTGTACGCGATCGAGTACATGGGGCGCACGACCGAGCAGGCGCTCGAGATGCTGACGCTGCGCTACCGCCACCTCGAGTGGCTGCGCCCGGCGAAGCGCGCGTTCGTCAGCGCATACCGCGGCGAGCGCTGGGTGCGCGAGCGCTACGACCCGTGCGCGCCCGAGTGGGGCGACCTGCAGCGGCCGGGCATCTGCGACGCGTTGCGGCCCACCGAGACCGCGCGGCGCTGACGCGTCCCGCCTCCCCTACTCCTCGTCCGGCGCCGTGCCGCGCTTGCGCTGCAGCGTCAGGCCCGCGCGCGTGGCCGCGCGCGCGTCGCCGCGCACGACGGCGCCCGAGCCGAAGCGGTCGTGGATCGCGTCGAGCGCGCGGTTCAGCCGCTCGCGCTGCGGGTCGCCCGCCGGGAAGAGCGGGAGCTGCCCGCCGTCGGCATCGATGAGGTTCGTGACGCCGACGCCGAGCAGCCGCACCGGCTCGCGCAGCGCGGCGCGCTCGAGCAGCGCCGCTGCGCTGCGCGCGAGCACGCCGCCGTCGGCGCTCGGCTCGGCGAGCGTCTCGCGCCGGGTCAGCAGCGGGTAGCCGCGCGGCCCGGGCGCGACCCGGCGCGCGAGCTTGAGCTTCAGCACGACGGTGCGCGCGCGCAGCCGGTCGCGCCGCAGCCGGCGCGCGACCGACTCGGCGTGCGTGATCAGCGCCGCCTCGAGCACGCGGCGCGACGACACGTCCTCGGCGAAGGTGTTCTCCTCGCTGTACGACACGGCGTCGCGGTACGGCTCGACCTCGGACAGGTCCTCGCCGCGGCCGAGCCGCGCGAGCGCGAGGCCCCAGTCGCCGAGGCGCGCGCGCAGCGCGTCGGCGTCGGCGCGCACGACGTCGCCGATCGTCTCGAAGCCGGCGGCCCGCAGCCGCGCGTCGGCGACCGGCCCGACGCCCC
>CAZQYK010000426.1:0-2624 GCA_964597285.1 uncultured Spirochaetales bacterium | reverse complement strand
TCGGGCGCAACGAGGGCGAGCGCCTCGTGCGCTGCCTCGACTCGCTCGCGGGGAGCGGCGCGCTCGTCGTCTACGTCGACTCCGGCTCGACCGACGGCAGCGCCGCGGCCGCGCGCGCGCGCGGCGCCGAGGTGGTCGGGCTCGACCCGTCGGTGCCGTTCACGATGGCGCGCGGGCGCAACGCGGGCTTCGCGCGCCTCGTCGAGCGCGCCCCGGACCTCGCGCGCGTGCAGTTCGTCGACGGCGACTGCGAGCTCGCGCCGGGCTGGCTCGACGCGGCGACGCGCGTTCTCGACGCGCGCCCCGAAGTCGGTGCCGTCTGCGGCCGCCGCCGCGAGCGGGAGCGCGAACGGTCGGTCTACAACCGGCTGATCGACATGGAGTGGGACGGGCCGCCGGGCGAGGCCCGCTTCACCGGCGGCGACGTGCTGATGCGCGCCGACGCATTCCGCGAGGCGGGCGGCTATCGCGACGAGATGATCGCCGGCGAGGACCCCGAGCTCAGCCTCCGCCTGCGCCGGGCCGGCTGGCGGATCGAGCGGCTCGCCGACGACATGACCCGGCACGACGCGGCGATGACGCGCTTCGGCCAGTGGTGGCGGCGCGCGGAGCGCAGCGGCCACGCGTACGCCGAGGGCGCGCACCTGCACCGCGACGACCCCGAGCGCCCGTGGCGCCGCGAGTGCCGGAGCGCGTGGGTCTGGGGCATCGGGCTGCCGGCGCTCGCGCTCGGCGGCGCCGCGCTCGGTCGTCCCGCGGCGCTCGCGCTGCTCGGGCTGCCCGCGCTCTGGGCGCTGCGCATCGCGTGGCGGCGCCGCCGCGCGTTCGGCGACCGCTGGGGCGACTGCGCGCTCTACGGGGCCTTCTGCATGCTCGCGAAGCCGGCCCAGGCGATCGGCCAGGCGCGCTTCGCGTGGAGCCGGCTGCGCGGCCGGCGAACGGCGCTGCTCGAGTACAAGGACGTGGCAAACCGGCCGGAGCCGCGCTGAGCCGCCCCCGCAAGGAGGCCGACTCGACAGGGTCGGCCGACGCGCAGCGAGCCGCAGGCGAGCGAAGGCGGGCCCCCGCCGGGCTAGACGGTCATGTTCGGCATCGCGCCGAGCGCGGGCCGGCCCATCGCGCCCTCGATCTGGCGCAGGTCGACGACGACCGGGTCGAGCAGCTCGAAGAGCACGCCGACGCCAACCGACAGCGCGAGGCTGAACGCGAGGCCGAAGAGCAGGTACTTGAGACGGTTGCGCTCGGGCTGGGTCGGCACCTGCGCGGAGTCGAGCAGCGACACGCGCGAGCCCTGCTGCGCCGTCTCGAGGTTCTCTGCGATCTCGGCCTCGGCCACCTTCCGCAGCGAGCTCAGGTGCGCCTCCTGCTGCGCGCGCTCCTTCTGCTCGAGGATCGCGAGCTCCTCGGCGATCTTCGGGATCTGATCGATGCGCGCGTCCAGCTCGGCGATCTCCTCCTCGATCGAAACGATCTGGGATTGCAGCTGCTCCACGTTGCGCCGCTCCGACGCGATGCGCATGCGCACGTCGGGGTCCGCTCCGAGCCCGGATCCCTCCCTTCGCACCACCTCCTGCATCCGAGCCACGCGCTCGCGGAGGGCGATCACGTTCGGGTGCTCGTCGGTGTAGGCGGCGGTCGCCGCAGCGAGCTGACGGCGCAGCTCGTCGAGCAGGATCCCGTTCTCGCTCTTCGTCTGCCGGCCGGCGCCGGCGAGCGTCGCGATCATGTTCTCGGACGCCGCGATCCGGGCGCTGATCGACTCGCGCCGCTCGGCCAGCATGTCGAGCTTGCGAAGGCTCGTCTCGAGCTCGCTGGGCAGCGTGCCGCGGTGCTTGCGCCGGTAGTCCGACACGAGACGCGACGCCTCCTCGAGCTCGCGCTCGTCCTCGGCGAGGTTGCGCTTCAGGAACTCGGTGGTGCGACGCGCGTGCGCGCCGCGCCGCTCGATGCTCGCCTCCATCATCACCGCGGCCAGCGCGTTCGCGACGGCGGCGGCCTTCTCCGGGTCGGGGTGCATGAATGTCACGTCGTAGACCAGCGACTCGCCCTGCCCCTGGCTCGACGCCGGCGCGATCGTGATGGCCGAGCGCATGCGGGCGATGCGCTCGACCAGCGGCACGACCTCGCCGCCCCCCTCCTGCGGGTACACCGCGAGGCGGTCGAGGATGTCGACGAGGCTCTGGCGCGACAGCCCCTCGCCGACCATCGCGTTGATGTTCGCGAGCGGGTCGTCGACGATCGTCGAACGCACGAACTCGACCGGGATCTGCTGCTTCGAGATCAGCAGCTTCGCGGTCGCCGCGAAGTACGGCGCGCGCATCGCGACCGCGATCACCGTCGCGACCAGGCCGAGCAGCAGCACCGGCAGCATCCACGGCCAGCGGCGGCGCAGCACGCCGAGCGGGTCGAGCAGGAAGGGCGGGACCTCGAAGCGGTCCTCGTCCGCCTCGGCCCAGCGCGGATCGGGTCCGTCAGCGCTCACGTCGGCTCCAGCGCTTGCGCAGCGTCGTCCAGTCGATCGACGGCGCGTCGTCGAGCGGCCCCTCTTCCTCGGCGTAGTAGTCGTAGTCGCCGTAGTCGCCCGGCGCGCGGCCGCCGTTGAGCAGGCCCTCGAGCGTCTGGTG
>CAZQYK010000425.1:0-8121 GCA_964597285.1 uncultured Spirochaetales bacterium | reverse complement strand
GTTCTTCATCCGCGCGGCGTTCGCGCACGAGGTCGCGGCGCGCGTGCGCCTCGGCGGCCGCGCGCTCGACGCCGCCTGCGACGAGGCGCTCGCCGAGGTCGCGGGGCTCGGCGGCAGCGGCGGCTGCATCGCGCTCGACGCCGCCGGCCGCGTCGCGCTGCGCTTCGACACGCCCGACATGCCGCGCGGCGTCTGGAGCGGCGACGGGCCGCCGCGCGTCGTGGTGCACGGCCGAGGCGAGCCCGCCTAGAGTGCCGTCCGGGCTCGGCAGACTTCTGGCATACATTGTGCCATAATCCGCGCCATGAAGACCCTCCGCACTCCCGACGCGCGCTTCCGCGACCTGCCCGGCTTCCCCTTCGCGCCCCGCTACACCGACGTCCCCGACGGCGACGGCGGCACGCTGCGCATCCACCACGTCGACGAGGGCCCGCGCGACGGCGAGGTGGTTCTGTGCATGCACGGCCAGCCGACCTGGAGCTACCTCTATCGGCACATGATCCCGGTGCTCAGCGGCGCCGGGCTGCGCGTGCTGGCGCCCGACCTGGTCGGCTTCGGCCGCTCGGACAAGCCGGCGGCGCGCGAGGACTACACCTTCGAGCGTCAGGTCGCGTGGATGGGCGCCTGGCTCGCGCGCAACGACGTGTGCGACGCGACGCTCGTCGGCCAGGACTGGGGCGGCCTGATCGGGCTGCGCCTGGTCGCCGAGAGCCCGGAGCGCTTCGCGCGCGTCGTCGCCGCGAACACCGGCCTGCCGGTGCCGGCCGACGTGCCGCCCGAGCGCGCCGAGACGCTGCGCGAGCTGCGCCGCACGATGCCGACGCCGACGCTGCCCGAGATGGCGCAGGCGCTGTCGAACCCCGACCCGGCGCAGCCCGGCCGCTCGTTCGTCTACTGGCAGAAGTGGTGCTGGGACACCGAGGACCTTCCGGTCGCGCTCGTCGTCGCCGGCACGGTCGACGGCCGCACGCTGTCGCCGGCCGAGGTCGCCGCCTACGACGCGCCCTTCCCGGACCCGTCGTTCAAGATGGGGCCGCGCGCGATGCCGAGCCAGGTGCCGACCCTGCCCGACGACCCGTCGCTCGCGCCGAACCTGCGCGCGTGGGAGGCGCTCTCGAAGTGGGAGAAGCCCTTCCTGTGCGCGTTCAGCGACAACGACCCGGTGACGCGCGGCATGGACCGCGTGTTCCTCGAGCGCGTTCCGGGCACGCGCGGCCAGCCGCACGTGACGATCGCCGGCGGCGGCCACTTCCTCCAGGAGGGCCGCGGCGAGGAGCTCGCGCGCGCCGTCGCCGAGTTCGTGAAGTCGACGCCGGCATGAGCCCGCTGTGGATCTGGCTCGGCGCGCTCGCGCTCTACGGCGCGTTCGAGCTGTGGTACGGCAACTGGTCGGGCCCGCTGACACAGGACGAAGTCGAGACGTACGTGCAGCGCCTCACGGACGGCCCGGAGGAGCTCGACGCCGAGCGACTCGCGGCGATCCGCCGTTTCCTCGAGAGCGACGACGGCGGCGAGTTCCTGATGGCGAACCTGCTGCGCTTCCCCTCCGAGCCGGTCGCCGATCCGGACGGCGGCGCGCCGCGTCGCGCCGCCGACGTGATGCGCGGCTACACGGGCCACTTCATGCCGGCGCTCTTCCGTCGCGCCGGGCACCCGGTGCTCTTCGGCCGCGCCGCCGGCGGCTACGTCGAGCACTGGGGCGTGGAGCCGGATCCCGGCTGGACCGCCGTCGGCGTGATCCGCTACCGCAGCCGGCGCGACATGGCCGAGCTCGCGACCGACCCGGCCTTCGCGCCGGCGCACGCGTACAAGCTCGCCGCGCTGAGCCACACGCTCGCGTTTCCGCTCGCGCCGGCGTCGGCGATTCCGGGCCCGCGCGTCGCCGTCGCGCTCGCGATCGCGCTGCTCGCGGCGTTCGCGCACCTCTGGCTCGCGCGGGCGTGAGCGCAGTGCCGCGGCTCGACGCGGCGCCGCGCGCCGACGGCCGCTCGCGCCGCAGCGCGCGCAGCCGCCGCGCGATCGTCGAGGCGCTGCTCGCGCTCGTGCGCGAGGGGGCGCCGGCGCCGACCGCGCAGCAGGTCGCCGACCGCGCCGGGGTCGGCCTGCGCACCGTGTTCCGGCACTTCGAGGCGATGGAGGACCTGTTCGCCGAGATGGCCGGGCGCGTGCGCGCCGAGATCGAGCCGCTGCTGCGCGGCGACCCGCCGCCGGGCGACGCCGCCGCGCGGCTGCGCGACCTCGTGCAGCGGCGCGCGCGGGTGTTCGAGCGCGCGCTGCCGTACCGCCGCTCGACCGAGATCCAGCGCTGGCACTCGCCCTTCCTCGAGCGCCAGCTGCGCGCCGACGCGCGCGAGCTGCGCGGCGAGCTGCGCCGCTGGCTTCCCGAGCTCGACGCCGGGCGGCGAGAGGCGCTCGACGCGGTGCTGTCGATCGAGCTGTGGGTCCGGCTGCGCGTCGAGCAGCGCCTCGGCGCGCGCCGCGCCGCGGCGCTCGTCGAGCGCATCGCGCTCGCGCTGCTGCGCGGCGGCCCCGCGACGGAGGACACATGAACGAGGACCTGCTGCGGATCGTCGGCGCGCCGGGGTCGCCGTACAGCCGCAAGCTGCGCGCGGTGCTGCGCTACCGGCGGATCCCGCACGCGTGGGTGGTGCGCGGTGCGCCCGAGAGCCGCGGCCTGCCGCGCCCGCGCGTCGAGCTGCTGCCGCAGCTGATCGTGACCGGCGCGGACGGCGCGCCCGAGGCGCGCACCGACTCGACGCCGCTCGTCCGCGAGCTCGAGCGGCAGCATGCCGGCCGCGCGGTCGTTCCCGAGGACGCGGCGATCGCCTTCCTCGACGCGCTCGTCGAGGACTACGCGGACGAGTGGCTGACGAAGTGCATGTTCCACTACCGCTGGGCCTTCCCGGCCGACGTCGACAAGGCGTCGCGGATCCTGCCGCGCTGGTTCGCGACCGACGCGCCCGAGGAGCGGGCCGTCGCGATGGGCCGGGAGTTCGCCGCGCGCCAGATCGAGCGGCTGTGGGTCGTCGGCTCGAACGACACCACCGCGCCGGTGATCGAGGCCAGCTACCGCCGGCTGCTCGAGCGGCTCGACGCGCGGCTCGCGGCGTCGCGCTTCGTGATGGGCGCGCGTCCGGGCGCGTCGGACTTCGCGCTCTACGGCCAGCTGACGCAGCTCACGGGCTTCGACCCGACGCCGGCGGCGATCGCGCTCGCCGACGCGCCGCGCGTCGCGGCGTGGGTCGACGTCGTCGAGGATCTCTCCGGCGTCGATCCGGCCGAGGGCGGCTGGATCGCGCGCGACGCCGTTCCCGACGACTTCCGCGCGCTGCTCGCCGAGGCCGGCCGCGTCCATGCGCCCTCCCTGCTCGCGAACGCCGACGCGCTCGCGCGCGGCGCCGAGCGGGTCGAGTGCACGATCGACGGCCGGCCGTGGGTTCAGCGACCGTTCCCGTACCAGGCCAAGTGCCTCGCGGCGCTGCGCGAAGCTCACGCCGCGCTCGCCGCCGACGACCGCCACGCGGTCGACACGGCGCTCGAAGGCACCGGCTGCGAGGCGCTCTTCGGCTGACGCAGCGCGCTCAGTCGCGCCGCGGCGGGAAGCGCGGCTCGCGGCCGCGGAACAGGTCGACGAGGTCGCGCGCGAGGTCGTCCGAGGTGCGGTGCGCGAGCGCGTACGCGTGGCCGGCGGCGGCGATCCGCGCGCGCTCGTCGGGGCGCGTGCGGTAGTGCTCGATCAGCTCGACGCACTCGTCGACCGAGCGGTACCAGACGAGCTCGCGGTGGTTGCCGAAGATCTCCTCGAGGCCCGGGGCATGGTTCGTGAGCAGGAAGCCGCGGCAGCCGAGCGTGAACCAGGTGCGGTTCGAGAAGTATCCGCGCACGTCGTGGCGCCAGTCGCAGCCGAGCACGATTCCGGCCGCGCGGCAGATCTGGCGGTACTCGCCCGGGCCGACGTCGCCGCGCGCGGGCTCGAGCCCGAGCTCCTCCCAGCCGGCGCCGTAGAGCTTCGTGTCGAAGCGCGCGGCCACCGCCGGGATCAGCGCGCCGCGCGTCGCGTGCAGCGGCGACTCGCGCGAGTACTTGCCGATGAACGCGACCTCGGACGCGAAGGCCGGGTCGGCGCGCTCGACCGGGAAGTGCACGTCCGGGTCGTGCGCCTCGGCGAGGTACGCGGCGCGCTTGACGCCGGCGCGCTCGAACTCGGCCGTCTGGCCCCGCGCGACGGTGCACAGCAGATCGACGCGCGCGGCGAGCCCCAGGTGCTCGGGCTCGACCGGCGACGGCCAGCAGTCGGGGGTGAACATCACCGTCGGGACGTCGCCGGCGAGCGCGGCGAAGGTCGCCTCGGAGACGTCCTGCGCGTGCACGAGCACGAAGTCGGGCGCGAAGCGCTGCACCTCGGCGACGGTCCACGCGCGCGCGAGCCGGCGCCCGAGCCAGCGGCGGCGCTTGCCCTCGTGCACGACGCGTACCGCGTGGCCGGCTCGCTCGAGTGCGGCCGCGATCGAGCCGGTGGTCCGCGTGCGCCGCTTGCTCTTCGCGAACATCGCGATCCGCAGCTTCGAGGGCTCCGGGCCGACCTCAGCGGGCATAGCCGGCCTCTTGCAGCGCGTCGCGGATCTCTTCGAGCGCGGCCGGGTCGTCGATCGTCGGCGGCGTGCGCCACGGCTGCGAGTCGGCGATGCGGCGCATCGTGCCGCGCAGCACCTTGCCCGAGCGGGTCTTCGGCAGGCGCTTCACGACGAGCGCGCGCTTGAACGCGGCGACCGGGCCGATCGCGTCGCGCACGCGCGCGACGAGCTCGCGCTCGATCTCGTCGGCGGGGCGCTCGACGCCGGCGTTCAGCACGACGAAGCCCAGCGGCACCTGGCCCTTCAGCGGGTCGGCGACGCCGGTGACCGCGCACTCGGCGACGTCGGGGTGGCCGGCGATCGCCTCCTCCATCGCGCCGGTCGAGAGGCGATGGCCGGCGACGTTGATCACGTCGTCGGTGCGGGCCATGATCCACAGGTAGCCGTCCTCGTCGAGGTGGCCGGCGTCGGCGGTCTCGTAGTAGCCGGGGAAGCGCGACAGGTAGGCCTTCTCGAAGCCGGCGTCGTTCTCCCACAGCGTGCGCAGGCAGCCGGGCGGCAGCGGCAGCCGGATCACGACGTGGCCGGTCTCGCCCGGCGCGAGCTCGCGGCCGTCGTCGTCGAGCACGCGCACGTCGAAGCCCGGCACCGGCTTCGTCGGCGAGCCGCGCTTGACCGGCAGCGGCTCGAGGCCCATGCAGTTCGCCGCGATCGGCCAGCCGGTCTCGGTCTGCCACCAGTGGTCGATCACCGGCACGCCGAGCGCGCGCTCGCCCCACGCGATCGTGTCGGGGTCGGCGCGCTCGCCGGCGAGGAAGAGCGTGCGCAGCGAAGAGGTGTCGTAGCGCTTCGGCTGCTCGCCGCGCGGATCCTCGCGCTTGATCGCGCGCAGCGCGGTCGGCGCGGTGAAGAGCGCGTTCACGCGGTGCTGCTCGATCACGCGGAAGAACGCGCCGGCGTCGGGGGTGCCGACGGGCTTCCCCTCGTAGAGAACGGTGGTGCAGCCGAGCAGCAGCGGCGCGTAGACGATGTAGGAGTGGCCGACCACCCAGCCGATGTCAGACGCGGCCCAGAACACGTCGCCCGGCTGCATGCCGTAGACGTGGCGCAGGCTCCACTTCAGCGCGACCGCGTGGCCGCCGTTGTCGCGCACGACCCCCTTCGGCACGCCGGTCGTGCCCGACGTGGCGAGGATGTAGAGCGGGTCGGTCGACTGCACCGGCACGCAGCCCGCGGGCCGCGCGCCGGCGACGGCCTCGGCCCATTCGAGGTCGCGGCCGGGGCGCAGGGTCGCTTCGAGCTGCGGCCGCTGCAGCACGACGCAGCGCTCGGGCTTCGCGCTCGCGGCGTCGATCGCCGCGTCGAGCAGCGGCTTGTACGCGACGACGCGCCCCGGCTCGATGCCGCACGAGGCCGACAGCACGACCTTCGGCGCCGCGTGCTGGATGCGCTGCGCGAGCTCGTTCGCCGCGAAGCCGCCGAATACGACCGAGTGGATCGCGCCGATGCGCGCGCACGCGAGCATCGCGAACACCGCCTCGGGCACCATCGGCATGTAGATCAGCACGCGGTCGCCCGGCTCGACGCCGAGCGCGACGAGCGCGCCGGCGAGCCGCGCGACCTCGTCGCGCAGCTCGGCGTAGCGGTAGCTGCGCACGGTGCCGGTGATCGGGCTGTCATGAACGAGCGCGGTGCGCTCGCCGGCGCCGGCGACGACGTGGAGGTCGAGCGCGTTGTAGCTCGTGTTGAGCATCCCGCCCGGGAACCACGAGGGCCGGCGCGGGTCGCTGTCGTTCCACGCCGCGCGCGGGCGCCGCACCCACTCGAGGTCCTCGGCGGCGCGGGCCCAGAAGGCGCGCGGGTCGGCGAGCGACTCGGCGTGGGCGCGGGCGGTGGCATCCGACACGGATCCGGAGGATAGTCGCTCCGTCCCGCGGTAGGATCGGGCGCGCCCGGAGGATCTCCGATGGACCCGGCCCTCGCGCTGCTCGCGCTGTGGATCGCGTTCGGCGCCACGCACGTCGCGCTCTCGAGCCAGCGGTGGCGGCCGCGCCTGGTCGCCGCGCTCGGCGCGCTCGGCTTCCAGGGTGTCTACTCGCTCGTCGCGCTCGCGCTCTTCGTTCCGCTCGTCACGATCTACCTGCGCAACCGCCACGCCGGCGCGTACCTCGGCAGCGTCGCCGGGCTGCCCGGCCTGCGCTGGCTCGTGCTCGTCGGGCTCGGCGCCGCGGTCTGCCTCGTCGTCGGGGGCCTGCTGCGGCCGTCGCCGGCGTCGATCGTCCCGGGAAGGAGCGAGGTGGGCGGCGTGTTCCGCGTCACGCGGCACCCGCTGCTGATGGGCTTCGGTCTGTTCGGGCTGCTGCACCTGCTGGCGCTGCCGGCGGTCTACGCGAGCGACGCCGCGTTCTTCGCCGGCTTCCCGATCTTCGTCGTGCTCGGCTGCCGCCACCAGGACGCGCGCAAGCTCGCGAGCGGCGACGAGAGGTTCCGCAGCTTCCACGACGCGACGCCCTTCCTTCCCTTCGCACGGCCGGCTGGCGTCGTCGCCGCGCTGCGCGAGCAGCCGGTCGCGATCGCGCTCGGCATCGCGCTCGCGGTGGGGCTGCGGTACCTGCACGGGCCGTGGTTCCACTAGCGTCGGTTCACAGCCCCGCGAGGTAGCCGCGGCCGAGGCGGGCGGCGGTCGACTCGATCTCGGCCGCGCGCGTGAGCACGTACTCCGACGGCCGTGCCGCGGACATCCGCTTCGGGCTCGGCAGCACGACGGCGAGGCGCGCCGACTCGCGCAGCGTCAGTGCGCTCGCCGGCTTGCCGAAGTAGCGCTCGCTCGCGGCGGCCGCGCCGTAGACGCCCGGTCCGAACTCGACGACGTTCAGGTACACCTCGAGGATGCGCCGCTTCGGCCACAGCGCCTCGATCCACACCGTGAACCAGCCCTCGAGGCCCTTGCGCACCCAGCTGCGCCCGGGCCACAGGTAGAGGTTCTTCGCGAGCTGCTGCGTGATCGTGCTCGCGCCGCGCGGACGCGCGCGCGACTCGCGCGCGGCGCGCGCGATCGAGCCGAAGTCGAAGCCGTGGTGGTCCGGGAACTTCTGGTCCTCGGCGGTGACGACGGCGAGCGCGAGGTCGCGCGAGATCCGCTCCCACGGCACCCAGCGCTGCCGCACCGCGCGGCCCTCGAGCAGCGCGTCGCGCAGCATGAAGGCGGTCGTCGGCGGCGGGATCCAGCGCCACGGCGCGACGAGCGCGACGGTGGTGGCGACGACGACGCCCACCGCCTTCGCAAGCACGAGCCAGAGCCTGCGCCCCTCGCGCGGAGCGCGGCCCCGGGGACGCTTCGTCCGTCTCCTCTCGCGGCGTCGCTTCTCGCGACGGCGTCGCTCCAGGTGCTTCCTGGTCTTCTCGTTCACGCGTCCTCGGAGGCGTCCGCGTCCGCCGCCCGCGCCGCCTCCACCCGCGCCCGCTTCACCTCGAGCTCCTCGAAGCGGGCGCGCTCGATCGACACGAAGATGCCCTCGGCCTCGGCGCAGAGCACGTCGCCCGCGTA
>CAZQYK010000424.1:0-8070 GCA_964597285.1 uncultured Spirochaetales bacterium | reverse complement strand
GCTGCGCCTCGAGGACCTCGACCCCGAGCGCAGCCGCCCGGCCTGGCGCGACGGCCTCTGCGAGGCGCTCGCGTGGCTCGGGCTCGACTGGGACGCGACCGAGCGCCAGAGCGCGCACGCGGCCGAGCACGAGGCCGCGCTCGACCGTCTCGCGGCCGACGGCCGGCTCTACCCGTGCGCGTGCACCCGCACCGCGCTGCGCGTGCGCGGCGCCGCGGCGCGCGGCGGCGGCGTCGCCTATCCCGGCACCTGCCGCGAGCGCGCGCTGCCGCGCGGCGGCTGGCGCGCCTCGGACGAGCCGCTGCGCGTGCGGCTTCCCGATGCGCCGGTGGCGCTGCGCGACGAGAGCGGGCTCGATCTGTCGGGCGATCCGGTGCGCGATCCGGGCGACCCGGTCGTGCGGCGCCGCGACGGCGCGATCGCGTACCACCTGGCCGGCGTCGTCGACGACGCGCGTGGCGGCGTCACGCGCGTCGTGCGCGGCCGCGACCTCGCCGACTCGACCGCGTCGCAGGTGGCGCTGCAGCGCCTGCTCGGCGTCGCGACGCCCGACTACCGCCACCACCTGCTGCTGCTCGAGGAGCGCGGCGGCAAGCTCGCGAAGCTGCACGGCGCGGTCGGCTTCGCCGCGCTGCGCGCCGCGTACTCGCCCGAGCGCCTGTGCGGGACGCTCGCCGCGGCGGCCGGCCTGTGCGGCGAGCCGGCGCCGACGACGCCGCGCGAGCTGCTGGGCGACTTCGACTGGAGCCGCGTGCGCGTCGCCGACCGCGTCGCGCGCTGGACCGGAAGCAGGCTCGAGCTCGGAGGGTGAGCGCCTACTCCCGCGCGAACGTCCCCGCGCCCGGCACCGCGAGGTCGCGGATTCCGAAGCGGTTCGGCCGCCACTCGAGGTGGCGCTCGTCGCCGCCGGGCCGGTCGAAGTCCTGCAGCGTCAGGTTGAGCCGGAACGCGCGCCAGTCGCCGCCGGCGCGCTCGTCGAGGAACGTGCGCGGCACCGCGAGCTCCAGCGTGTAGCCGCCGTCGCGCCGCTGCACGGCGCGCAGCAGGCCGTCGGGCGGCGGCGGCACGAAGTCGGCGACGCTCGGGTCGGCCAGCGGCTCGACCGGCGCGAGCCACAGGAGCAGCAGGCTCGCGAGCGAGCCGTTGCCGAGCGCCTGGAGATAGCCCTCGTTGCGCGAGCGCTCGGGGTCGGGGCGCGCGTCGAGCTCGACGACGAGGCCGTCCTGCTCGAACGCCGTGTGCTCGGCCGAGTGCGCCGGCGTCGGGTCGCGGACGTCGGCTGCGAGGTACAGGAACGCGTCGTCGTGGCGCAGGTCGAAGCGCGCCGACGCCTCGGCCGGCCCGTCGGCGGACTCGGGCCGGTCGTCGAGCGCGAAGCGCAGCGGGCCCCACTCGCCGAGCTCGGCGTCGACGCGCATCGGGCGCGCTGCGCGCCGCACGGCAAAGCGGCGGTCGGGCAGCAGCCACGCGGTGCTCTCGACCCGCACCGGCCCGCGCTCGCCCTCGGCCTCGGCGCTCCAGTGCGCGAGGCTCGGCACGAGCGCGCGCGCGTCGACCGGCCCGTCGGCGACGAGGCGCACCGACACGGTCTCACTCGCGCCGGGCTCGAGCGTGCGCTCGAGCGTCTCCGGCCACGCCCGGAAGTGCGGGCTCGCGTCGAAGCGGGCGCGCAGCGCGATCGGCCGGTCGCTGCGGTTGTGCAGCGCGAAGCGCTGCTCGCCGCCGCGGAACACGTCGCCGTCGAGCCACAGCGGCACCGGCTCGACCGCCTCGTCGAGGCGCTCGGCGAGCTCGCGGGCGCCCTCGGTGCGGACGTCCTCGTCGTGGATGCCGTCGAGCATCAGGTTCGCGATCCGCGGCCCGGCGTCGCTCATCGTCACGAGCGCGACGTGGTCGAACTCGCCGCGCATCGGGCCCCGCATGCGGCTCGTGCCGCCGGTCGTCGCGAGCGTCAGGTAGCGGCGGTCATGGCGGACGTGCTTCACGTAGCGGTGGAAGTGGCCGGCGAAGACCGTGTACGGGCGCTCGCCGAGCAGCGCCTCGACGCGCAGCCACTCGGCCGGCGGCTTCGGCGTGTCCCAGAAGGGCTGGTGCACGAACACGAAGGTCCAGCGCGCGTCGGCGTGGGCCGCGAGCACGCGCTCGACGAAGCGCAGCTGTGCCTCGGGTCCGTCGACGCCGTCGACCGGCTCGCCGGGCTTCGCGACGCTCGAGAAGAGCTCGCTGTTCAGCACCAGGAAGAGCGCGTCCTCGTAGAGGAAGTGGTAGTACGACGGACCGAAGCGGCGCGCCCACTCGCGCGCCATCGCGTCGTTCGAGTAGTCGTGGTTGCCGGCCGCGTAGAAGAACGGCGCCTCGAGCCCGGCGACGAAGCCCTCGAGCTCGGCCCACTCGGCCTCGAGCCGCGCCGGGTCCTCGGTGTAGCCCTCGATCAGGTCGCCGACGCTCATCACGAAGGCCGGCTGCACGAGGTTGATCTTCCCGATCGCGCTCTCGAACACCCCGTCGCGCGCGCCCCCGGTGCGGTCGCTGACGATCACGAACTTGAAGTCCCCCGGCGCGTCGACGACGTCGAGGTGCGTCCACGGCGCCGCGTCGCCGGGCGGGTCGACCTCGAGGCGCGCGGGGCCGCCGGCGCAGGCGAGCGCGAGCAGCGCAGCCGTGGCGAGCCCGGAGGCCACCGTTCGACTTCGCTCGGCTACGCCTCGCTGCGCGCCGGCTTCGCCGGCTTGCGTCAGCCGAGCCATTCGATCGGCGCGTCGATGCCGGCCGCGATCTCCGCGAGGCACTCGTCGACGCTGCCCCACGCGAGCGAGCGCTCCTTGCCGCGCAGCGTGAAGAAGTAGAGGTCGTTCTCCTCGATGATCCCGTTCCCGCCGTGGATCTGGTGCGCGAGCATCGTCACCTCGGGCACCGTGCGCGACGCCGAGGCCTTCGCGTAGGCCACCTGCGCCGCGCTCGCCGCGCCGCGCTCGAGCGCCGCGAGCGCCTCGAAGGCGAGGTGGCGGCTGGCGGCGACGCGGATCGCCATGTTCGCCGCGTGGTGCTTGACGGCCTGGAAGCTCCCGATCGGGCGCCCGAAAGCCTCGCGCACCGACGCGTACGCGACGGTCTGCTCGAGCGCCTGCGCGGCCGAGCCGACGCACTGAAGCGCCGCGAGCGCGCGCCCGAGCTGCCACAGCGCCGCGAGCGCCTCGGGCCCGGCGACGCGCTCGGCCGGAGCGCCGTCGTAGTGCACGCGCGCCTGCGGCGTGCGGCCGATCGTGCGCAAGGGCTCCGTGCGCACTGCCGCGTCGCGCGCGTCGACGCGGCACAGCACCGCCTCGCCGCCGTCGCGCGCCGACACCAGGTGGTGGCTCGCGAACTGGCCGTAGTCGACGAAGCGCTTCTCGCCCGTCAGGCGCCCCGACTCGAGCGCGAGCGCGACGCGGCCGGGCGCGTCGTCGGCCTCGAGCAGCGCCGGCACCGGCACGGTCGAGCCGTCGAGCAGCCCGGCGACGAGCGCGTCGGCGTCGGGCCCGGGCGCGTGGCGCGCGAGCGCGACGCCGCACGCGAGCGCCTCGACGAGCGGCACGATCGCCGCGCGCCGCGCGACCTCCTCGACGAGCACGCCGACGTCGAGCAGCGTGCCGCCGCCGCCGCCCTGGGCCTCGGCGAAGGGCAGCCCGAGCCAGCCCTGGTCGCAGATCCCCTTCCACAGCGACTCGTCCCACTGGCCCTCGCGCTCGAGCGCGCGGATGCGGTCCAGCGGCACCTCGGCGCGCAGGTAGTCGCGCACCGTGTCGCGCAGCAGCTCCTGGGTCGGGTCGAGCTCGAGATTCACGCCCGATGAGCTTCGCTCGGCTGCGCCTCGCTGCGCGGCGGCCTTCGGCCGCCTTGCGCGCCGCCGACCGTCATCGCGGCAGCCCGAGCCCGACGCCGGCGATGATGTCGCGCATCACCTCGTTCGTTCCGCCGCCGAAGCGGAAGATCGGGGAGATCCGGAACGCCCACTCCATGCGGCCCTCCGCCGGCGCGAGGGCGCCGCTCTCCTTCGAGAGCGCGCCGTAGCGGCCGAGCAGGTCCATCGCCGCGTTCGCGATCCGCGTGCGCAGCTCGGTTCCCGACACCTTCGCCATCGACGCCTCGGCGATCGGCGTGCGGCCCTCCGAGATCATCCACGCGTTGCGCAGCGCGAGCGCGCGGTGCTCGTGCAGGTCGAGCGCGAGCTCGGCGAGGCGCCGGCGCACGACCGGGTCGGCGAGCTTGCCGGGCCGCGCCTCGGCGAGGTGCGCGACGAGCAGGTCGAACAGCCGCGCGAGCCCACCCGTCGCCGCGAGGCCGACGCGCTCGTGGTTCAGCGCGTGCATCACGATGCCCCAGCCCCGGTTCAGCCCGCCGACGAGGTGGTCGGCCGGCACGCGCACGTCGTCGTAGAAGGTCTCGCAGGTGTGGCCGCCGTACATCGCCTGCAGCGGGCGGATCGTCAGGCCGGGCGCGTCGGTCGGCACGACGATCACCGAGATGCCCTGGTGCTTCGGGAGGTCGGGGTCGGTGCGCACCGCGAGCCAGACGTGGGTCGCGACGTCGGCGAGCGAGGTCCAGGTCTTCTGCCCGTTGATCACCCACTCGTCGCCGACGCGCACGGCGCGCGTGCGCAGCGCCGCGAGGTCGGTGCCGGCGTTCGGCTCGCTGTAGCCGATCGCGAAGGTGTACGCGCCGCTCCAGATTCCCGGCAGCCAGCGCCGCTTCTGCTCCTCGCTGCCGAAGTGCTGGATCGACGGGCCGATCGAGGTGTAGGTGAGGTTGCCGTACGGCATCCCCCAGTACTCCATCTCCTCGACGAAGACGAACTGGAAGAGCAGGTCCCTGCCCTGGCCGCCCTGCTCGACCGGCCAGCACATCCGCGCCCAGCCCTTCTCCTCGAGCGCGGCGCGGAAGCGCGCGAGCTCGGGGCCGCCGGCGCCGTAGGTCGCGGCGTACTCGGCGAGCAGCTCCGGCGTGCGCCACTCGCAAATGAACGCGCGCAGCGCGTCGCGGAAGGCCAGGTGTTCGGGCTCCCAGTCGAAATCCACGACTCCCTCCGTCGCCGCCGCGCGGGCATTGTGACATGCTGGCCGCGTGGCCGCCCACCTCGAGCTGCTGCCCGAGCACCCGCACGTCGCGCTCGTCACGATCGACCGGCCGGAGCGCGCGAACGCGCTCGACCCGCCGACGCTGCGCGAGCTGGCCGTGGCCTGGCAGCGCGTCGCCGCCGACGACGAGATCCGCTGCGCGGTGCTCACCGGCGCCGGCCCGCGCGTCTTTTGCGGCGGCATGGACATGCGCACGACGATCGCGGCGTCGCAGGCGCTCGCGAGGGGCGAGCGCATCGACCCGGCCGACTTCGAGGGCCTGCGCGCGGTCGGCACCGCGACGCTCGCCGCCTTCGACCTCGGCAAGCCGCTCGTGTGCGCCGTGAACGGCCACGCGCGCGCCATCGGCTGCGACCTGCTGCTCGCGTCCGAGCTCCGCTACGCGGCGCCGCACGCGACCTTCGCGCTCGAGGAGGTGGCGCGCGGCCTGTACCCGACCGGGCACGCGACGGTGATGCTCGCGCGCCAGGTCGGCTGGGCGCACGCGCACGAGATCCTGCTGACGGCGCGCCCGATCGACGCCGCGCGCGCCGCCGAGATCGGCCTCGTCAACCGCGTCGTCGCGGCCGACGCGCTGCTCGACACCGCGCTCGACGCCGCGGACGCGATCGCCGCGAACGCGCCGCTCGCGGTGCGGGCGACGCGCCGCGGCGTGCGCGAGCTGCTGCACCTGCCGCTCGACGAGGCCTCCCGCCGCCAGGAGGAGATCGGCCGCCCGCTGCGCGCCACCGAGGACGCCGCCGAGGCAACCCGCGCCTTCGCCGAGAAGCGCCCGCCGGCGTGGAGGGGACGCTAGTCCACGCGGCTCACGCCGCCGTCTCTTCCGGCGCGAGCATCGGCTCGAAGCGGGCCTTGTTCGTCGCCTTCATGTACGCGTCGTTCGGGCGGATCCGGCCCTCCTTCGCGTAGGCGAAGAGCGTGTCGTCCATCGACTGCATGCCCATCGAGCGCCCCGACTCGATCAGCGAGTGGATCATCGTGATCTTGCCCTCGCGGATGATGTTCGGCAGGCCCGAGGTGCGCAGCAGGATCTCGTGCACCGCGCAGCGCCCCTTGCCGTCGGCGGTCGGCACGAGCAGCTGTGACACGACCGCGGCGAGCGATTCCGAGAGCGAGATCCGCACCTGATTCTGCTCCTTCGCCGGGAAGGCGTCGATGATGCGGTCGATCGTCTTCGCGGCGCTGTTCGTGTGCAGTGTGCCGAACACGAGCATGCCCATCTCGGCGGCGGTGATCGCGAGCGCGATCGTCTCGCGGTCGCGCATCTCGCCCACCAGCACGACGTCGGCGTCCTGGCGGATCGCCGCGCGCAGCGCCGGGCCGAAGCCCTGCGTGTGCGAGCCCACCTCGCGGTGCGAGAGCGTCGACTTCTTGTTCTGGTGCACGAACTCGACCGGATCCTCGATCGTCACCATCTGCTTGCACGCGCTCGAGTTGATGTGGTCGATCACCGCGGCGAGCGTCGTCGACTTGCCCGAGCCGGTCGGGCCGGTGACGAGCACGAGGCCCTTCTGGAGCGTCGCGAGCTTCGTGATCGGCGCCGGCAGACCGAGCTCCTCGACGCTGAGGATGCGCTCCGGGATGATCCGGAACACGGCGCCGGCGCCGTTCTCCTGCACCAGGTAGTTCGCGCGAAAGCGCGCGACGCCGGGCAGGCCGTAGGCGAAGTCGAGGTCGCCGCAGGCCTCGAAGTCGGCCCACTGCTCCGGCGTCGCGATCTCGCGCAGCCACGCGCGCAGCCCGGCGTCGTCGAGCGCCGGCTGGCCCTCGATCGGGTCGAGGCGCCCCTTGATGCGCATCCGCGGCAGCGTGCCCGCGGCGAGGTGCAGGTCGGACCCGCCGGTCTCCTTCAGCGCCGTCAGCAGTGCGTCGAGTGCCGCCATACCGGTGCCTCCTCAGGCCGCCGCGGCCCGGGCGTCCTCGACGTGGCGCGCGGCCTCCTCGGCGCTCACGACCCCGCTCTGCACGAGCTCGCGGATCGAGTGGTCGAGCAGCGCCATCCCCTGCGACGCGCCCGTCTGGAGGATCGAGTGGATCTGGAAGGTCTTGTTCTCGCGGATCAGGTTCCCGACCGCCTTCGTCACGATCATCGTCTCGAGCGCCGCCACGCGGCCCTGGCCGTCGGCGCGCGGCAGCAGCCGCTGCGAGATCACCGCGCGCAGCGACTCGCTGAGCATCGTGCGCACCTGCTCCTGCTGGTCGGCCGGGAACGAGCCGACCAGGCGGTTGACGGTGCGGATCGCGTTGTCGGTGTGCAGCGTGGCCAGCACGAAGTGGCCGGTCTCGGCCGCCGACTGCGCCAGCGACACCGTCTCCAGGTCGCGCAGCTCGCCGATCGCGATCACGTCGGGGTCCTCGCGCAGCGCCGCGCGCAGCGCGCGCGCGAAGCTCTCGGTGTGCCCGCCGGCGCTGCGCTGGTTGACGAGGCAGCGCTTCGACGGATGCACGTACTCGATCGGGTCCTCGATCGTCAGGATGTGCTCGCGCCGCTCCTCGTTGATCAGGTTCACGAGCGCGGCCATCGTCGACGACTTGCCGCAGCCCGACGGCCCGGTCACGAGCACCATGCCCTGGTGGTAGGTCGTGAACTTCGCGAGCCGCGCCGGGAGGCCGAGCTGCTCGAGCGTCGGCGGCGTCGCGGAGATGAAGCGCAGCACGCCGTCGAGGCCGCGCTGTTGGCGGTAGAGGTTCGCGCGGAAGCGGCCGATGCCGTCGAAGGTGTGGCAGACGTCGAGCTCCCCGCGCGCAGCGAGCGCGTCGCGCTGCGCGTCGTCGAGCACCGACACGAGCATCCGCTCGGCGGCAGCCGGCTCGAGCGGCGCGTCGTCGAGCGCCTCGAGGCGCCCGGCAACGCGCAGCTGCGCGCGCGCGCCGGCGTGCACGTGCACGTCGCTGGCACCGCGCTCGAGTGCGCGCCGCAGCAGCGCGAGGAAGCGCTCGCGGTCCGCGGCGCCGC
>CAZQYK010000423.1:0-4284 GCA_964597285.1 uncultured Spirochaetales bacterium | reverse complement strand
ACGTCTACGAAGGCGCGCCGTCGGCGGTCACCGCGTTCATGTCGGTGACGGTGAAGATGGCGGCCTTCGCGGCGCTGATGCGCGTGCTGGCGCTCTCCTTCGACCCGCTCGGCGAGCGGCTCGGCGACGTGCTGCGCGTGCTCGCGGTGCTGACGGTCGTCGTCGGCAACGTGATGGCGGTGATCCAGGAGAACGTGAAGCGCCTGCTCGCGTACTCGAGCATCGCGCACGCGGGCTACCTGCTGATCGGCTTCGTGCCCGGAACGAGCGCCGGCTACTCGGCGGTCGTGTTCTATCTCGTCGCGTACCTGTTCATGAACCTCGGCGCGTTCGCGATCGTCGTCGTGCTCGCGCACCGCGGCCAGGACTGCGAGCGGATGGATTCGCTCGCCGGCCTCGCGCAGTCCCGGCCGGTGCTCGCCGCGCTGATGACGCTCTTCATGATCTCGCTGGCCGGCATCCCCGGCACGGCCGGCTTCATCGGCAAGTGGCTCGTGTTCTCGTCGGCCGTCGAGGCGGGCGAGATGTGGCTCGCGATCGTCGGCGTGCTGATGAGCGTCGTGTCGGTCTACTACTACCTGCGCGTCCCGGTGCTGATGTACATGCGCGACCCGGGCGAGGAGGCGCCGCGCGAGGGCTTCAGCAGCGGCGAGGGTTTCGTGCTCGCCGTGTGCGCGGTCGGCGTCGTCTACTTCGGCCTGTTCCCGAACGGCGGGCCGCTGTGGCTGCTCGGCGACCTGCACGTGCTCGACTGGGCGCGCGACTCGGTCGGCCTGCTCTTCGAGGGAGCGCGGACGGCGCTTCGTTGACCCGGCGGGCGCGGGTCGCGCTGCTGCTGCTCCTGCTCGCGTGCGGCGGCGGCGCGCCGGCGGAGCGGGGGATCGAGGCCCGCGTCGTGCACGTGAAGGACGGCGACTCGTTCGCCGCGCGCGTCGACGGCGAGCCGGTCGAGGTGCGGATCTACGGCATCGACGCGCCCGAGCGTGGCCAGCCGTGGAGCCGCCGCGCGCGGCGCGCGCTCGAGCGGCGGCTCGACGGCCGCGCGGTGGCGCTGCGCCCGGTCGAGGAGGACGCCCACGGCCGTCTCGTCGCGTGGGTCGACGCCGAGGACGGCGCCTGCGTCGCCTGCGTGCAGCTGCGCGGGGGCCACGCGTGGGTCTACCGCCGCTACACCGACGACGCCGAGCTGCTCGCGCTCGAGGACGAGGCGCGCCGCGACCGCCGCGGCCTCTGGTCGCTCCCCGAGCGCGACCGCGTCCCGCCGTGGGAGTGGCGGAGGCGGAGCCGCTAGGCGCGGTCGCGCGGGCCCTTCAGGCCGGCGGGTACTCCTCGTGCTGCGGCAGGTCGTCGTGGATCTCGAACCACGGAGCCTTCGAGGCCACGAAGATGTGCTCGGTGGGGCGCGCGCCGGGGTCGCCGTCGAGCGCGCCGAGCGGGATCACCCAGGCGTCGCGCACCTCGATGAACCACGGAGCCTTTCCGCCGCAGACCTCGCAGAAGGCCTGGCTGAAGCGCTCGGCCTCGGGGAGCTCGAAGAGCACGACGCGCTCGCGGCCGCCGGTCCAGTGCAGCGCGTCGCGCGCGACGAGCGCGTTGTCGGCGTGCGCGGCCGAGCGCGCGCGGCGGCAGCGCAGGCAGTGGCAGTGGCGCATCAGGAGCGGCGCGCCGTCGATCTCCCACGCGACCGCGCCGCACAGGCACGAGCCGCCGGTGCGGCCCGGCGTCCGGGCGCCTCGGGGCAGGTCGTCGAGCACCGGGGTGTCGACGCCGGGCGGGTAGCCCGGGAACTGCGGCAGGCCGTCGGGGATCTCGTGCCACGGCGCCTTCGACGCGACGAAGATGTGGCCGTCGGAGGCGGCCTCGAACTCGCCCTCGAGCGCGCCGATCGGAAAGAAGCGCAGCCCGCCGAACTCGCCGGTCGGGCCCGCCGAGCCGCAGCGGCGGCAGAAGACGCGCTCGCTCGCGGGCCCGGTCGCGTAGCGCGCGAGCCGGTCGCGCCCCTCCACCCAGCGCAGATGCTCGCCCGGCACCGCGGCGACCGCGACCGACGCGACGCCGTGGCTCTTCTGGCAGCGGCGGCAGTGGCAGTCGTGCACGAGCTGGAGCGGGGGCTCCACCTCCCAGACGACGTCGCCGCACAGACACTGGGCTCGGGCCATTGCGACCTCCGGGTGGACGCGCGCCCAGCATAGCGGCTCACGCCGCCGCGCCGGCGCCACCCGCGCGCTCGGCGCGCATGCGCCGCTGCTCGTGGGCGATCGCACCGCGCACGCGCTCGGCGAGCGCGCGCACCGCGTCGCGGCGCAGCGCACCGCCGAAGGGCGGCTCGATCGCGTCGAGGTAGCGCACGCGCACGAGGTGTCGGCCGTGGGTCCGAACGATCGGGCCCTGGCGCGGCAGCACGCGGTCGAGGCCGTCGATCACGAGCGGCTGGATCGGCAGGTCGTGGTCGTACGCGGCGCGGAACGCCCCGCGGTGGAACGCGCCGAGCGCGCCGTCGGCCGAGCGCGTGCCCTCCGGAAAGAAGAGCAGGCTGCCGCCGCGGCGGCGCGCCTCGGCGACCGCGGCGGCGATCGCGTCCATCGACGGCAGCTCGCCGACGTCGCTCTGGAAGAAGCCGGCGAGCGCGACGATGCGGCCGAAGAGCGGCACGCGCAGCATGTAGCGCCGCACCGGGCCGGCCAGGCGCGCCTCGAGGCCCATCAGCACCAGCGGGTCGAGCCAGGACTGGTGGTTCGCGACGACGACGCGCGCGCCCGCGCGCCGCCGCTCGGCGCCCTCGAGCGCGACGCGCATGTACATCACGTGGCCGATGTAGAAGCGGAGCACGCGGTGCGTCGCGTCGGCGAAGCGGTCGCGCTGCGCGGGCCAGCGCGGCCCGAGGAGCAGCGTCGGCGGGATCCACAGCGCGCCGTGCGCGAGCGTCAGCGCGCCGAACAGGCCCCAGCCCTGGAGCGTGCCGGCGAGGCGGTAGAGCTCGCGGCCGAGTTCGCGCGCGCGCATCGGCGGGAAGTGTACGCGCGCGGCGCCCGAGCCGGCTGATAGAATCCGCGCGATGCCGACGGCACCCCGGGAGCGCTACGACGCGGTCGTCGTCGGCGGAGGGCCCGCCGGCACCACCGCGGCCTCGCTGCTCGCGCGCGCCGGCCACGCCGTGCTGCTCGTCGAGCGCGAGCGGCACCCGCGCTTCTCGATCGGCGAGAGTCTGCTCCCGGCGAGCGTCCCGATCTGGCGGCGCCTCGGCGTGCTCGAGCGCTTCGAGAAGGCGGGCTTCGTGCGAAAGTACGGCGCGTACTTCTGCTTCGAGGACGGCGGGCGCCCGGAGTACTTCCACTTCCCGAACGCCGCGCGCCGCGTCGCCGACCACGCCTACGGCGTGCCGCGCGCCGCCTTCGACCGGATCCTCTGGGAGGCGGCGCTCGAGACCGGGCTCGACGCGCTCGACGCGACCGAGGCAGTCGAGGTGCTCTTCGACGGCGCGCGCGCGGTCGGCGTGCGGCTGCGCCTTCCCGACGGCGCCGAGCACGGCGTGCGCGCGCGCCTCGTCGTCGACGCGTCGGGCCGCGCGACCCTCGTCGGGCGCCAGCGCGGCCTGCGCGAGCGCGACGCGTCGCTGCACAAGGTGGCGCTCTACGCGCACTACGACGACGTGATCCGCTCCACCGGCGATGACGCCGGCACGATCGCGATCGTCGCGACGCCCTTCGGCTGGATGTGGCTGATCCCCTTCGCCGGCGGCGCGGCGTCGGTCGGCGCGGTGCTCGACCGCGACGCGTTCGCGGCGCGCCGGCGCGCGGGCCGCGACCTCGACGCGATCTGGGACGAGCTGCTCGCGGGCACGCCGGCCGTCTCGCGCCGGCTGTGTGGCGCGCGTCGCTCGCGCCCGGTCGAGGCGGCCGCCGACTTCCAGTACCGGCTGCGCGAGCTCGCCGGCGACGGCTGGGTCGCGGTCGGCGACGCCGGCGCTTTCCTCGACCCGGTGTTCTCGTCGGGCGTGCACCTCGCGATGTCGGGCGCCGAGCGCGCGGCCGACGCCGCCGCGCGCGCGCTCGCCGGCGGCCGGCTCCCGGTCGCGCGCGACTTCGCGCGCTGCACGCGCCGCAGCCGCGCCGAGCTCGCGGTGTTCGCGCGCTTCACCCGCGCGTGGTACGACCCGGCCTTCCGCGAGGTCTTCATCCGGCCCGAGACCGGGCGGCCCGGCGTCTCGCGGCTGCGACGCGAGATCGGCGCGGTGCTGGCCGGGCTCGTGACGCCGGCGTGGCGCGTGCGGCCGGTCGTCGCGCT
>CAZQYK010000422.1:0-2506 GCA_964597285.1 uncultured Spirochaetales bacterium | reverse complement strand
GCGTCGGGGTCGACGCGCGCGTCGTAGAGCTGCTCGCGCAGCGAGCCGTCGGCGGAGCGGAACTGCACGGAGCGCAGCCCGCGCTCGCTGACGGCGACATTCGGCGCGCTCGTCTCGACGCGCTGCCCCCAGGTCTGGTCGAGATGGGCGAAGGCCGCGCCGTCGTCGGGCGGCCCCGGCTCGCCGCGCGCGGCCGCGACGATCTCGGGCATCCGCGAGCGCCCGTCGGCGTCGCCGAGCGGCGGCAGGCCGAGCAGGTCGAGCACCGTCGGCCACAGGTCGACGTTCGCCGTCCGCTGGCGCACGACGACCGGCGACTCGAAGCGGAACGGCAGGCTCAGCACCAGCGGCACCTCGGTCGTCTCCGGGTAGACGGTGCGCGCGTGGCCCTCGAAGCCGCGCTCGCCGAAGGCCTCGCCGTGGTCCGACGCGATCACGACGAGCGTGTCGGTCAGGTGCCCGGCGTCGTAGAGGTGCGACAGCAGCAGGCTCAGCACCCGATTCGTGCGCAGGATCGCGTTGTCGTAGACGTCGGTGTTGCCGGAGCCGAACACTGCCGTCTCCTCGTCGTAGACGAACTCGTGCACGTCCATCAGGTGCAGGTAGAGGAACCAGCGCTCGCGCCCGTGCACGCGCAGGAACTCGCGCGCGCCCTCGACGAGGTCGAGGTCGGTGCCGCCGACGTGGACCGTCGGGTTCGGCCGCTGCAGGTCCGCAGGGGCGGGGCTCGCGTTCGGCCGCGCGTAGACGTCGAAGCCCTGGTCGAAGCCGAAGTAGCCCTCGACCCAGCCGTTGCGCCACAGGCCGGCGGTGACGAAGCCCGCGTCGCGGAAGATCTCCGCAGCGTGCGTGGCCTCGGCCGCGAGCCGGTCCTCGAAGCGCGTGACGCCGGTGCGCGCCGGGTACAGGCCGGTCCACAGCGACGCCATCGAGCACTTCGTCCACGACGACTGCGCGAGGTGCCGCGCGAAGACGACGCCCTGCGCCGCGAGCGCGTCGATCACCGGGCTCGTCGCGCGGGGGTAGCCGTAGATGCCGAGGTGGTCGGCGCGCAGCGTGTCGATCAGCACGAAGAGCACGTTGACGTCGTCGCGCTCGCGGAGCGCGCGCAGCTCTTCGACGCCGCCGACCGGGCGCGGGTCGACCGCGACGTCCGGGGGCCGGCCGATCCAGCTCGCGACGCCCCACGCGCCCAGCACCGCGGCGGCGGCGAGCCACGGCCCCGGACCCCGCCAGAAGCTCCGCTGCGTCGCGCCGCCCACCACGGCCGGTAGGTATAACCGATCCGCCGGATCGACCGGCGGGCCCTGCCCGGCTAGCGGCCCGTGCCGTTGCCGCGGCGTCGCTCCTCGATCCGCCGCGTCGCCTCGGCGACGTCGCCGCCGCAGGCCTCGAGCAGCTCGGCCGCGGCGTCGCGCTCGAGGCCGCCGAGCGCCATCACGATCCGCAGCCCGCGCTCGCGCAGCTTCTCGGAGGCCGGCATCAGGTGCGTCATCAGGTTCCCGTCGACACAGCCGAGACGCACCATCACCGCGGTCGACAGCATCGTCAGCACCATCTTCTGGACGAGTCCGCCCTTCATCCGCGTCGAGCCGGCGATCACCTCCGGGCCGACCTCGGGCGCGATCGCGATCTCCGCGCCCTCGGCGAGCGGCGAGCGCGGGTCGGACGTGATCGCGATCGTGCGTGCGCCCACCTCGTGCGCCGCCTCGAGGCTCGCGAGCGTGAACGGCGTGCGCCCGCTCGCCGAGATCGCGACGACGACGTCGCCGGCCGAGAGCCCGCGCTCGCGCAGCGCGAAGGTCGCGCGCTCGCCGCGGTCCTCGGCGCCCTCGATCGCGCGCGCGAGCGCTGCGTCGCCGCCGGCGACCACCGCCTGCACGCGCTGCGGCGGCAGGCCGAAGGTCGGCGGGATCTCGGCGGCGTCGAGCGCGCCGAGCCGTCCGCTCGTGCCGGCGCCGACGTTGAACCAGCGCCCGCCCCCGGCGAGCGCGACCGCGAGCACCTCGGCTGCCAGGACGACCTGCGGCAGCACCGCGCCGACCGCCTGCCACGCGCGCCCGTCCTCGGCGTGGATCGCCTCGATGACCCGTTCGCTGCTCCAGCGATCGAGGTCGCGGGTCGCCTCGAGAACGGCCTCGGTCGGGGATTCGTCCGCCATCGCCCCTCCCCTTTCGGCGCGGCGCGCGGCCGGATCGAGCCCTTCCGTCCGGCCGCCGAGGGCCGCGCGCCGTCCGGCCGGCCGCGCGCGCCGAGCGGCTGCCGTAGGATTCTCGCGTGCCCTTCCGCGTGACGCAGAAGACGCTCGAACGGCTCGACTGGTCTCTGATTCTAGAGCGGCTCGCCGACCGCGCCCGCACCCCGCGCGGCGCGCAGTGGCTGGCCGGCGGCGCCGGCGCGCCCGAGCCCTTCGCGCCGACCGCCGAGGCGCAGCGCCGGCTGCTCGCTCGGACCGCCGAGGCGCGCGCGCTGCTCGAGGCCGGCGAGGCGCCGCCCTTCGCCGGCA
>CAZQYK010000421.1:0-3222 GCA_964597285.1 uncultured Spirochaetales bacterium | reverse complement strand
GGCCGCGCAGCGCCTCGGCCCGATGGGTCGGCGGCGCCGCGAGGCGATATGCTGGGCGCCCGCCCGCCGGAGGAGACCCGATGTCGCGCGCCGCGAAGGCCCTGCCGTCGAAACGTCCGCTCGAGCGCGCGCGCGCGATCGCGCCGCTGCTCGAGCAGGGGGCCGAGCGGGCCGAGCGCGAGCGCACGCTGCCGGCCGAGTCGGTGAAGGCGCTCGTCGAGGCGGGCCTGCTGCGGATGCCGCTGCCGCGCGTGCTCGGCGGCGAGGAGCCGGACTTCGCCGAGCTGATCGAGACCTGGGAGGAGATCTCGCGCGCCGACGGCTCGGCCGGCTGGACCGCGATGGCGAACGGCTCGGGCGCCGCCGCGGCCGCGGCGTACCTCTCCGACGAGGCGGTCGAGGCGGTGTTCGGCGACGACCCGGCGGCGACGGGCGGCGGCCAGTTCGCGCCGCGCGGCACCGCGACCGCGTCGGGGCGCGGCTGGCGCGTCACCGGCAGCTACTCCTTCGGCAGCGGCTCGGCGCACTCGGGCTACGTCAGCGCCGGCTTCATGCCGCTCGAGAACGGCGCGCCGCGGATCGCCGCGAACGGCCTGCCGGAGATGCACGTCGGCTTCGTGCCGCGCGAACGCATCGACTTCCTCGACAACTGGCACGTGATGGGGCTCGCCGGCACCGGCAGCTACGACTACGCGGTGCGCGAGGTCGAGATTCCCGAGGGCTTCTCCTTCCCGCTCTTCACGCGCGAGCCGCGGCGCGGGAGCCCGCTCTTCCGGCTCGGCATGATGCCGGTGACGGCGTCGGGACACGCGTCGTGGGCGCTCGGCGTCGCGCGGCGCGCGCTCGACGAGCTGCGCGCGATCGCCGGCGAGCGGCAGCGCATGGGCGACGCGAGCGCGGTGGCGGGCACGCCGCGCTCCCCGCGAAACCTCGCGCGCGCCGAGGCGAAGCTGCGCGCCGCGCGCGGCTACGTTCTCGACGCCTTCGGCCGGCTCGGCGAGGTCGCGGCGGCCGGCGACGAGCCGACGCTCGCGCAGCGCGCCGAGGTGCGGCTCGCGACGAATCTCGCGACCGAGGTGAACGTCGAGGTCTGCGACTTCGCGCACGCGGCGGCCGGCACCGTCGCGGTGCGCGACGCGAGCGCGCTGCGGCGCTGCTTCCTCGACGCGCACACCGGCTCGCAGCACGCGTTCATCTCGGAGAAGGTCTGGACCGACTGCGGCCAGGTGCTGCTCGGGGGGATCGACGATGTCGTGGGTCTCTGAACGCGCGCGGCGGGCGGCGGCGGCGCTCGCGCTCGCGGCGCTGAGCGCGGCGGCGGCGGGCGCCACCGAGGCGGAGGCCCCGGCCGACGAGGGCCAGCGGCTGCTCGCGTCCGGCACGCTGGAAGACGCCCGCGCCGCCACCGCGCACTTCGAGGCGCGCCTCGCCGCGAGCCCCGACGACTACGACGCCCGGCTCGGTGCCGCGCGCGCGCTGACGATGCAGATGGCGCTGCGCACGAACGGGAACCTGCCGCTCTTCGACGGGCTCCAGGACACGGACGCACACCGCGCGATCTGGGCCGACCTCGGGCCGCGCGGCGTCGCGCACGCGCGCCGTGCGCTCGCGCTGCGCCCGGGCTCGGTCGAGGCGGCGGCGATCCTCGCGACCTCGTTCATGTTCCAGTCGGCGAGCCAGGGCATCGTCGCGGCGATCCTCGGCGGCACCGCCGGCGAGTTCCGCACGAACGCGCAGCGCGTGATCGACCTCGACCCGGCCTACGACGACGCGGTGGGCCACACGCTGCTGGCCGGCTTCTACATGGTCGCGCCGTGGCCGGTCGCCGACTCCGACCTCGCGCTCGAGCACTACCAGAAGGCCGACCGCCTGTCTCCGGACTCGGTGCGCACGCAGTACGGCCTCGGCGTCTACTGGGCGCGCGAGGGCGAGCCCGAGCGCGCGAAGCCCCACTTCCAGCGCGCGCTCGAGCGCTCGTGCTCGACCGACCCGGAGCGCAGCGAGCGGCTCCTGTGCGACTTCATCAAGAAGGAGTCGCGGCGCGCGCTGGCCGCGCTCTGAGCCGTGCGGAGGAGGATGCCCTGAAGCTCGGACTCTTCCTCGACTACGCGAGCGCGCGCCTCGCGCTTCCGCTCGAGCGCGTGCGGCTCGCCGAGCGCCTCGGCTTCGACTCGGTGTGGACCGCCGAGGCCTACGGCTCCGACGCGATCACGCCGCTCGCGTGGCTCGCCGGCCAGGTGCCGCGGGTCCGGCTCGGCACCGCGGTCGCGCAGGTCGCCGGCCGGCCGCCGGCGATGTGCGCGATGCAGATCGCGACGCTCGACCAGCTCGCCGGCGACGGCCGCGCGATCCTCGGCCTCGGCCTGTCGGGCCCGCAGATCGTCGAGGGCTGGTACGGCCAGCCGTGGGGCCGCCCGAACGCGCGGCTGCGCGACTACGTCGCGATCGTGCGCAAGGTGCTCGCGCGCGAGGCGCCGGTCGCGCACGACGGCCCGGAGCTCCAGCTCCCCTTCCGCGGCGAAGGCGCGCTCGGCATCGGCAAGCCGTTGCGCTCGATCCTGCACACGAACCCGCGCATCCCGATCTGGCTCGCGACCGGCGGCGAGAAGAACGTCGCGCTCACCGCCGAGATCGCCGACGGCTGGCTGCCGATGGGCTTCGTGCCCGGGATGCTCGACGTCTACCGCCCGTGGCTCGACGACGGCTTCCGCCGCCGCGGCGACGGGCGCACTCTCGCCGACCTCGAGATCCAGGCGCAGACCCAGGTGCGGATCACCGACGACGTGAAGGGCGCGCTCGACGCGCTGCGCCCGATGACCGCGCTCTACGTCGGCGGCATGGGCCACCGCGACGTCAACTTCCACAAGGACCAGATGGCGCGGCGCGGCTTCCCGGAGGCCGCGGAGCGCATCCAGGAGCTCTTCCTCGCCGGACGCCGCGACGAGGCGATCGCCGCGGTGCCCGACGACTACCTCGACCAGGGCGCGCTGATCGGCCCGCCGGCGCGGATCCGCGCGCGCTATGCCGGGTGGGAAAAGTCGGGCGCGACCGGCCTGACGCTCCACGCCGCGCAGGACGAGGCGCTCGAGCTGCTCGCCGATCTCGCCGGCGCGCGCGACCGGCGGCGGGCGGAGGGGACGTGAGCGAGCCCGCGCTCCTGCTCGTCGACGACCCGGCGCCGCTCGTGCGCCGCCTGACGCTGAACCGGCCCGAGCGGCGCAA
>CAZQYK010000420.1:0-4355 GCA_964597285.1 uncultured Spirochaetales bacterium | reverse complement strand
CGTGCACCGCGCGCGCGCCACCGGCGACGCCGCGAACCTGCTCGGCACGAGCACGGCGCGCGCGGTGGGCTACAGCGCGCTGACGACGATCGCGAGCTTCGGCACGATGGGCTTCGCGTCGCACCTCGGCCTCGCGACGCTCGGGCAGCTGCTGACGCTCGGCGTCGCGCTGACGCTGCTGTGCAATCTCGTCGTGCTGCCGGCGCTGCTGCGCCTGAAGATGCCGGCGCCGGCCGATGCGGTCAGTCGCTGAGGACGAACGCGCAGACCGCCTCGTTGAAGCCGCGCGGGTTGTCGGTCATCACCGAGTGGCCGGCCTGCGGCACGACGGCGAGGCGCGCGTTCGGGATCACCTCGTCGACCATCCGGTCGGCGACTTCGGGCGACAGGATGTCCGACGCCGCGCCGCGCACGACGAGCGCGGGGCAGGGCAGGGCGGCGAGCGCGTCCCACATGCGCTCCACGAGCGCGCGCTCCTGCGCCTCGGCGTCGGCCTCGCCAGCGCGCCCGGCGGTGATGCCGCGCAGCGCCGGGTCCATCACGAGCTCGAAGCCGCCGTCGGCGCGCTCGCGGACGCCGTGCTCGGCCATCCGGCGCAGGGCCTCGGGGGTCGCTGCGGGGTACGACAGCGACAGCGCGCGCGCGTACTCGTCGCGGCTGGCGAAGACCGGCGAGAGGTTCGTCTCGACGTCCTGGCGGATGCGCAGGCTGCCGCGCGGGTCGACCTCGGGACCGATGTCGACGAGCACGAGGCCGGCCAGGCGCCCGGGGTGTCGGCCGGCGAAGAGCGTCGCGACGCGGCCGCCGAGCGAGTGCGCGACGAGCACGACGCGCTCGATCGAGAGCGCCTCGCAGACGGCCTCGACGTCGTCGACGAAGGGGTCGATCTCGTAGCGCCCCTCCGGGTCCCACTCGGAGCGGCCGTGGCCGCGGTGGTCGAGCGCGAGCGTGCGGTAGTGCGGCGCGACCTCCGGCGCGAAGTCGTCCCAGATGTGCGCCTCGTTGCCGAAGCCGTGCAGCAGCAGCATCGGCACGCCGTCGCGGCTCCACTCGAGCAGGTGAAGCATCCCGCGCGAGCCCTCGACCTGGAGGTCGACCGCTTCCACGGCGGGCAGCTTAGCCCGAGGCGCGTTCAGTGCGCCGGCCCGCTGCGCGCGCGCAGCGCGCGGCAGCGCTCGCGCAGCTTCTCGCGTGCCGGACCGTCGGGCAGCTGCTCGACCGTGGCCTCGAGGTCCGACGCGGCGGCCGCGAGCCAGCCGAGCTGCTCGTAGACGCCGGCGCGCTCGCGCAGCGCCGCCGGGTCGTTCGGCGTCAGCAGCAGGATGCGGTCGCAGCACGCGAGAAGCCTCGTCGCGTCGCCCTGTCCGGCGAAGATCCGCTGCAGGTTGGCGAGCATGCGCACGAGGATCTCGCGCGCGGTGGCGTCGCGAAGGTGCACCTCGGGGCGCAGCGCGACGCCGGGCCCGAGCGCGTTCGCGAGCCGCGCCTCGCACTCGCTCCGGTCGACGACGCGGCCGTAGAAGGCGTCGACGATGCGCTCCTCGGGTCCCGCGCAGCGCACCAGGAAGTGGCCGGGGAAGGGGACGCCGCGTGCGTCGAGCCCGGCGCGCCGACCGACCGCGATGTAGACGAGCGCGAGCGTGATCGGGATGCCGACGCGCCGCTCGAGCACGTCGTTCAGGTAGCTGTTGCGCGGGTCGTAGTAACGGCGCGCGCCGCCGAAGCGCTGCTCCTCGAACAGGAAGCGGTTGAGCCGCTCGACGCGCGCGGCGTCGTCGGGCAGCGCGGCGAGCTGCTCGCGCGCCTGCGCGCCGAGCGCGTCGAGCCGGGCGCGCAGCGCGGCCGGCTCGAGCTCCGGGTACTCCTCGGCCGCGATCCAGATCGCGCCCTCCTCGGCGTCGAGCTCGCGGTCGCGGAGGCGGGCGAGGCTCGCGAATCGCTCGCGCGCGCGCCGGGCGGGATCGGACATCGCGCGGATTATGGCAGCCGCGCGCCGCCGGCGCCGTGCGACGCGCGGGGACGCTGTAAGCTGGCCGCCGTGAGTGCTCCGCTGTGGCAGCCGACGCCGGAGAGGATCGAGGCCGCGCAGTGGACCGCGTTCCGCCGGCGCGCGGAGGCGCTCGCCGGGCGCGACCTCTCCGAGCCGGCCGCGCTGCACCGCTGGTCGGTCGACGAGCCGCGCGCGTTCTGGGAGCTGCTGTGGGAGTGGGCCGGAGTGCGCGGCGACGGCCCGGGCCCGGCGCTGGGCGGCGCCGACGCGCCGATGCCCGGGGCGCGCTGGTTCCCGGAGGCGCGGCTCAACTTCGCCGAGAACCTGCTCGCCTGGCGCGGCCCGAGGCCGGCGCTGCGCTGGCGCGCCGAGGACCGCGTCGAGGGAGCCTGGAGCGGCGACGAGCTCGCCGCCGAGGTCGCGCGCTGCGCGGCGTGGCTGCGCGAGCGCGGGGTCGGGCCGGGCGACCGCGTCGCCGGCTGGCTGCCGAACGGCCCGCACGCGATCGCCGCGATGCTCGCGACCGCGAGCGTCGGCGCGACGTGGTCGTCGTGCTCGCCGGACTTCGGCGCGCGCGGCGTGATCGACCGCTTCGGCCAGATCGAGCCGGCGGTGCTGCTCGCGGTCGACGGCTACTTCTACAACGGCCGCGAGCACGGGATTCGCGAGCGCGTCGACGAGGTGCGCGCGGCGCTGCCGGGCCTGCGCGAGACGCTGCTGGTGCCGTGGGCGAGCGACGACCCGCCGCTGCCGCGCGGCGCCCGTCTCTGGGACGAAGCGCTTGCGGCGCACACGGGCGCCGAGCACGCGTTCGAGCGCCTGCCCTTCGACCACCCGCTCTACGTGCTCTACTCGAGCGGGACGACCGGGCCGCCGAAGTGCATCGTCCACGGCGCCGGCGGCACGCTCCTCCAGCACCTGAAGGAGCAGCGCTTGCACGTCGACCTGCGCGCCGGCGAGCGCTTCTTCTACTTCACGACCTGCGGCTGGATGATGTGGAACTGGCTCGCGTCGGGCCTCGCGAGCGGCGCGACGCTACTGCTCTACGACGGCTCGCCGACGCACCCGTCGGTCGGCGCGCTCTTCGAGTGGGCGGCGCGCGAGCGCGTCGAGGTGTTCGGCACGTCGGCGAAGTTCCTCGACGCGGTCGCGAAGGCGGGCTGGGCGCCGCGCGAGCACTGCGACCTGTCGGCGATGCGCGCGCTGCTCTCGACCGGCTCGCCGCTCGCACCCGAGGGCTTCGACTTCGTGCACCGCGACGTCGCGCCGCACGCGCAGCTCGCGTCGATCTCCGGCGGCACCGACATCGTGTCGTGCTTCGTGCTCGGCTGCCCGGTGGCGCCGGTGTGGCGCGGCGAGATCCAGGGGCCCGGGCTCGGGATGGCGGTCGACGTCTTCGACGAGACGGGCGCGCCGCTGCGCGAGGGCAAGGGCGAGCTCGTCTGCACGCACCCCTTCCCGTCGATGCCGACCGGCTTCTGGAACGACCCGGACGGCGAGCGCTACCGCGCCGCGTATTTCGAGCGCTTCCCGGGCGTCTGGTGCCACGGCGACTTCGCCGAGTGGACCGAGCACGGCGGCATCGTGATCCACGGCCGCTCCGACGCGGTGTTGAACCCCGGCGGCGTGCGCATCGGCACCGCGGAGATCTACCGGCAGGTCGAGCAGGTCGACGAGGTCGTCGAGAGCCTCGTGATCGGCCAGGAGTGGGAGGGCGACCAGCGCATCGTGCTCTTCGTGCGGCTGCGCGAAGGGCAGGTGCTCGACGACGCGCTGCGCGCGCGGATCCGCGATCAGGTGCGCCGCGGCGCGAGCCCGCGCCACGTGCCGGCGCGGATCGTCCAGGTGCCGGACATCCCGCGCACGCGCAGCGGCAAGATCGTCGAGCTCGCGGTGCGCCACGTCGTGCACGGACGGCCGGTGCGCAACCGCGAGGCGCTCGCGAACCCCGAGGCGCTCGAGCACTTCGCCGGGCGCGGGGAGCTGGCGAGCTGAGTCGAGCGCGGCGAAGCCGCGCGCGGGAGCTCGGCGGTTTGCGGCTCGTCAGAGCCGCTCCGCCGAGACCACGGATGCCCGAAGGGCATCGCAGTGAGCGAGCCCTGGCGAGCGGAGTCGAACAGTGGCTTCCGAGCCCGCTGAGGCAGGAGGTGTCGTGCAGCGGAATCCAGCTTCGAATCCGCCGACGCCGCTGCTCGCGGTGCACGGCGGCGCCGGCCGCTGGCCGGACGCCGCGGCCGACCCGGCGCTCGCGGCGCTCGCGCGCGAGGGGCTCGTCGCGGCGCTGCGCGCCGGCGGCGAGCGGCTGCGCGACGGCGCCGCGTCGCTCGACGCCGTCGTCGCCGCGGTCGTCGAGCTCGAGCGCTGC
>CAZQYK010000419.1:0-7600 GCA_964597285.1 uncultured Spirochaetales bacterium | reverse complement strand
CGGCGCGCGCCGGCGCGGCCGCGGGCCGGCGCGAGCTCGCACCGAGCCGGAGCGCGCGGCGTGCGGTGGTACCGGACCGGCTCGTCGTGAAAGCCGCGCTCGGCGAGGAAGGACGCCATGCTCGCCGCCTCGGCCTGCGCGCGCCGCAGCGTCGACGGGTGCGGGACGCCGGTCAGCAGGTTCATCCCGAGCGAGAAGCTGCGGTCGAGCGCGGCCTCCGCGACGACGCGCAGCGACGGCGCGATCGGCGGCACCTCGGCGTACGGCGCCACGCGGCGCAGCGCCGCGACGCCCTCGAGGAGGAAGGAGCCGAGGCCGAGCCCCGGCAGCGCGAGCAGCCGCCACGACGCGCTCAGCGCTGCGCCTTCCGCCCGCCCGGAACCTCGACGACTCAGCGCTGCGCCTTCCGCCCGCCCGGGACCTCGACGGTGTCGGTGTCGCGCCCGGAGCGCAGGATCGCGCCCGGCAGCGCGCCGGTGTGCTCGCCGCCGCGGACGATCTCGACCCCCCCGACGAGCACGTGGTCGACGCCGTGTGCGTCGGCATAGAGCCGGCCGGCGCCGGTCGGCAGGTCGTGGCGCGTGTAGGTGGGGCCCGACCCGATCGCCTCGGGGTCGAAGACGACGACGTCGGCGTGCCAGCCGACGGCGAGCCGCCCCCGCTCGCGCAGCCCGTAGAGGCGCGCCGGCACGTCGCTGAGCTGGCGTACGGCCTCCTCGAGGAGCATCACGCCGTGCCGGCGCACGCCGTTGCCGAGCACCTGCGTCGCGAGCGCGAAGGTGTCGATCATGTCGAGGTGCGCGCCGGCATCGGACGCGCCGATCACCGCGCGGTCGTCGTGCCAGACGCGCCCGCGCGCCTGCCAGTCCTCGGGCCGGTCGCCGGCGCCCGGCGGCATGAACGAGGTCTTCAGCCCGTCGGCGATCGCGAGGTCGAGCATCGCGTCGAAGGGCGCCTTGCCCTCGGCCTCCGCGATCTCGCCGATCGTCTTGCCGGTGCAGTCACGCGTCGCGTCGGAGAAGGTCTCGATGACCCGCATGTTCTCCCAGCGCGCGAGCCCGCGCAGCATCCCGGCCGCCTCCGAGTTCGCTCCCTCGTCGAGGTGCTTGCGGAAGGCCGGGTCGCGCAGCCGGCGCAGGCGCTCTTCGACGGGCAGCCGGAACAGCTCGGCCCAGTTCGGCAGCGCGTCGAAGACGAAGCCCGAGGTCAGGTTGAGCCGGACCGTCATCGCCTGCGGCACGGTCAGCGCGATCACCTCGGCGCCGCGCTCGCGCGCGTAGTCGGTCGCCGAGAGCTGCGCCTCGACGTAGTCCTCGTTGCCGGCGCTCGCGGCGAGCACGTTCCAGTTCAGCGGCCGGTTCGCGGCGAGCGAGAGCCGGGTCATCAGCTCCTTCTTGTCGTCGTCGAAGATCGACACGCCGGGCAGGAACTCGAGCGTCGTGCCGGGGAACTCGCGGATCACGCCCGCGAGCGCGATCAGCTCGTCGCGGCTCGCGTGGCGCGACGGCACCGGCTGGCCGTCGCCGTCGTTGTGGGTCGGCGAGATCGTCGACGAGAAGCCGAGGCCGCCCTCGCGCAGCGAGTCGGCGAGCAGCGCACACATCGCGGCGAGCTCCTCGTCGGTCGCCTCGTGCCCGACCGCGCGCTCGCCCATCACGACCCGGCGCAGCGCCGAGTGCCCGACGAGGAAGCCCGCGTTGACGGCCAGCCTCCCCTCGAGGCGGTCGAGGTACTCGCCGAACGAGCGCCAGTCCCACGGCACGCCGGCCCGAAGGCTCTCGAGCGGCATGCCCTCGACGCGCGCGAGCATCCGCATCAGGTAGTCGCCGGCGGTGTCCGAGAGCGGCGCGATGCTGAAGCCGCAGTTGCCGCCGACGATCGACGTCACGCCGTGGAAGGGCGAGGGCGAGAGCGTGCCGTCCCAGAAGGCCTGCGCGTCGTAGTGGGTGTGGATGTCGACGAAGCCCGGCGCGACGATCCGCCCCGCCGCGTCGATCGTCTCGCGGGCCGGCTCGTCGACCTCGCCGAGGGCGACGATCCGGCCCCCGCGGATCCCGACGTCGCCGCGTCGCCCGGGCGCGCCGCTTCCGTCGACCAGGGTGCCTCCGGCGATCACGACGTCGAGCATCGGCAGATCCTCCTCGCGGGGAGCCGCGATTGTACTGCGCCCGGGGTCGGCTGGGGGAGGCCCGGAGTGTCAACCCCCGCGCGGGCGCAGCGCGTCCTCCCAGCCGAGGCGCGCGAGCGCGCCCTCGAGCTCGGCGCGTCGGATCGGCTTCGTCAGATAGTCGTCCATCCCGGCCGCGAGGCACTTCTCGCGGTCGCCCGCGAGCGCGTGCGCGGTCATCGCGACGATCGGAACGCGTCGCCCTGTCGCGGCCTCGGCGGCGCGGATCGCCGCGGTCGCCTGGAGGCCGTCCATCTCCGGCATCTGCACGTCCATCAGCACGAGGTCGAACTCCTCGCGTTCGAACCAATCGACCGCGACGCGCCCGTTCTCGGCGACCCGGATCGTGTGCCCGCGCCCGGCGAGCAGCGCGAGCGCGAGCTTGCGGTTCGGCACGCTGTCCTCGACGAGCAGGATCCGGTGGCCTGACCCCGGCGCCGCCTCGGACGGCTCCGGCGCCCGCTCGCACGCCGCCGGCGACGCGGCCTCGGCGCGCGGCTCGGCGACGCGCGCCGCGCTCGACGCGTCGACCGCCGCCGCGAGCGCCTCGAAGAGCTCGGCTGGCTTCACCGGCTTCATCAGCCGGGCCTGGACCCCGAGCTTCGCGGAGGGCGAGCGCTGCGCGTCGAGCACCGCCGAGGTCAGCAGCACGATCGGGAGCCGCGCGAAGGGAACGCTGGCGCGGATCCGCTCGGCGAGCGCGAAGCCGTCGACCTCCGGCATCTCGACGTCCGACACGACGACCCGGACCGGGTCGCCGCGCTCCTCGGCGACCAGCAGCCGGCGGAAGGCGCGCTCGGCCGACTCGGCGAGCACCGTGCGCATCCCCTGCGAGCGGGCGAGCGCGTCGAGCGTCGTGCGGTTGGTCGTGTTGTCGTCGACGATCAGCACGCGAACGTCGTCGAGGCCCCACGACGCCTCGCGCTCGCGCGCCTCCGCGTCCGCGACCTCGGCCGGCACCTCGCAGGGCAGCGTGAACGAGAAGGTGCTGCCGACCCGGGGCACGCTCTCGGCGCGGATCTCGCCGCCCATCAGCCGCACCAGCTCGCGCGAGATCGCGAGGCCGAGCCCGGTGCCGCCGAAGCGCCGCGTCGTCGACGAGTCGGCCTGCTCGAACGAGCCGAACAGGCGCTCGAGCTGGCGCGGCTCGATCCCGATGCCCGAGTCGAGCACCGCGACGTGCAGCCGCGACGCCCCCGCCTCGCGCGCGACGCGCACGAACACCTCGCCCTCCTCCGTGTACGTGATCGCATTGCTGACGAGGTTCGTGATCACCTGCCGCAGCCGCCCGGGGTCGCCGCGGATCCAGCGCGGCGCGGCCGGGTCGACGTAGCAGGTCAGCTCGAGCCCCTTGCGGTGGGCGCGGATCGCGAGCGCCTTCAGCGTGTCGCAGATCGCGTCCTCGAGGTGGAACGGGACCGCGTCGATGCGGAGCTTCCCGGCCTCGATCTTCGAGAAGTCGAGGATGTCGTTGATGACGTTCAGCAGCGCGTCGCCGGCCTCGAGCACGGTGCGCAGGTGGTCGCGCTGGAAGTCGGAGAGCTCGGTGTCGAGCACGACCTCCGTCAGGCCGATCACCGCGTTGAGCGGCGTGCGGATCTCGTGGCTCATGTTCGCGAGGAACTCGCTCTTCGCCCGACTCGCCGACTGCGCCAGCTCGAGCGCCACCTCGAGCTCGGCGGTATGGGCCGACACGCGCTCGGCGAGCGTCGCGTTCAGGTGCTTCAGCTCCTCGCTGGTCCGCTCCGCGTGCGCCCGCGAGCGGAGCTCGCTGCGGAACGCGAAGCCGAGCGCGACGAGGTGCGCCGCGAGCTCGAGCCCGTGCAGCGCGGTCCAGGGCCCGTCGCCCGCGCCGAGCGCGACCAGGATCCCGGAGCCGGCGACGAGCGCGGCGAGCAGACCGGCGATCGGGCGGTCGAAGCCGGCGCCGCGACCCTGCCGCGCGAGCGCGACGAGCAGCCATGCGACGAAGAGCGCGATCGCACCGCCGACGACCTCGATCACGAGGTGCCCCGGCCCTCGCAGCCCGCTCCAGCCGGCCGGATCGGCGGGGACCGTGCGACCGAGGGTCAGCGCCACCGCGTGCACGGCGACACCGGCGCCGAGCGCGATGCTCAGCACCGTCGTGGACATCGCGGCGGCGCGAACGCGCGTCATCGCTGGCTCTCGCAGATCGGCCCGGCGACCGCCCCTGCCCAGGATCGCGCCGCCCTCGCGACCGTGCCGGTAGAGTAGGACTTCGGCCGGCGGACGCCGGGGGTTGACCGCACCGTTGCCGGTCGGCCGCCTGGGCGCGGGCCGACGCCCTGCGGTGACGGCGGAAGCCTGCACCGGCGGCGGATGCGTGCAGGCGGCGCGCACGTCGTCCGCTTTCCGCTGGATCTCCGGGCCCGAATCGCCGATGAGGCGCAGGACGCGGGGCGTTCCGGCCCCGCACGTGCACCGCGGTTTCCGCGGCGCGGCGGAGGCTCGCGGGTGGCGAGAATCCTGATCGTCGACGACAGCGACGCGAACCTGAAGCTGATGACCTACGAGCTCGAGAAGGCCGGCTTCGAGGTCGCAACCGCGCGCAGCGGGCGCGAGGCGATCGCGCGGATCCACTCGCGGCGCCCCGACTGCGTGCTGCTCGACGTGCTGATGCCGGAGATGGACGGCTTCGAGACCTGCCGCCGCCTGAAGGCGGAGCCCGAGCTCGCGTCGATCCCGGTGCTGATGTGGACCTCGCTCGACAGCACCGACGACATCGTGCGCGGTCTCGAGGCGGGTGCGCAGGACTACGTCACGAAGCCCTTCGTCTCCGAGGTCCTCCACGCGCGCATCCGCGCCGTGCTGCGCGCCAAGGAGGACCGCGACGCGCTGATCGAGAGCAACCGTCGCCTCGACGAGGCCCAGCGCTCGGCGAAGCAGGCGCTGAACGTCCGCAACGAGTTCCTGTCCCACGTGTCCCACGAGCTGCGCACGCCGCTCTCGACGCTGCACCAGTTCCTGTCGATCGTCCTCGACGGCCTCGCCGGACAGATCAACGGCGAGCAGCACGAGTACCTCGAGATCTGCCTGCGCAACGCGAAGCAGCTGCGCAGCATGATCGGCGACCTGATGGACGTGACGCGCCTCCAGAACGGCAAGCTGCGCGTCGCGCCGCGCCCGCTCGACCTCGGCCAGCTCATCCACGAGGTGGTCCGCGGCCAGGAGGCCGAGGCGGAGGCGAAGGACGTCGCGCTCGGCTGCCGCGTCGACGCGCTGCCGGAGGTGCTCGCCGACGAGCTGCGCGTCCGCCAGGTGCTCGCGAACCTGATCGACAACGCGATCAAGTTCACGCCGGAGGGCGGCCGGATCGACGTCGGCGCGTCGCGCGACCCCGAGAGCCCGGACTTCGTCTGCATCTCGGTGCGCGACACCGGCTGCGGCGTCGCCGAGGAGGCGCGCCGCCGCATCTTCAACTACATGCAGCAGGAGGGCGACGACGACTGGCGCAGCCGCAAGGGGCTCGGCATCGGCCTCTACATCTGCCGCGAGCTCGTCACCCGCCAGCGCGGCCGGATCTGGGTCGAGAGCGAGTCCGGCAAGGGCAGCAGCTTCTGCTTCACGCTCCCGGTCTTCGACTTCGCCAAGCTGATCGAGCCGGTGCTGGTGCGGGACGGGCGGCTCCGCGAGTCCTACGCGCTGGTGCGCGTCGATCTCTCTCCGAGCGACCCGGCCTCCTCGCACGGACTGCCCGAGGCGATGACGCGACGCGCCTATCACGTCGTCAAGAGCAACCTGTATCCGGGAGACGTGCTGCTGCCGCGCTTCTTCGGCGTCGGCCCGCACGACACCTATTTCGCCGTCGCCGCGACCGACGCGACCGGCATGCAGTCGCTGTGCGCGCGCATCCGCAGCGCGCTCGGGGCCGAGAAGGACCTCGACCCGTCGCGCGTCGCGTTCGCGGTGCGGGGACTCTCGAGCTCCGTGCCCGCCGATCAGCGCGAGCTGCCCCTCGGTGAGGGGCTCGCGGCGGTCGCGGAGCGCATCGAGGTGCAGACCCGGGTCGACGCCCGATGGGAAGGGGCCGTGGACGCCGGATCAACCCGAGACCGAGACGCGAGGTGACCATGCTGGGCCAGAAGATCCTGATCGTCGACGACGACAACGACATCCGCCGCGGACTGAACATCCGGCTGCGCGCGAGCCACTACGCCACCGTCTTCGCCGGGGACGGCGTCGGCGCGATCAGCACGGCGCGGCGCGAGCGCCCGGACCTGATCCTGCTCGACCTCGGCCTGCCGGCCGGCGACGGCTTCCAGGTGCTCGAGCGGCTGAAGCTGAACACCGAGCTGGCCCACATCCCGGTGATCGTGGTGTCGGCCCGCGACCCCGAGGCGAACGAGAAGCGGGCGATGAAGGCCGGCGCGAGCGCCTACTTCCAGAAGCCCGCCGACGACGACGCGCTGCTCGCGGCGATCGCGTCGGCGCTCGGCTGATCCCGCTCGGCCGATCCGAGAGGCCGCCCGCAGACCACGGCGAGGTCGCGGGGACGAGCGGAGACGGGGTCGCGAGACCCGGCCCTGCCCCCGTCCGGCCGCTCCCGGCAAGCCAGCCGCCCCGGCGCGGAGCGAAAGATTTCCCTGCACCGGGCGCACCGGACGCACTACGATGCGCGCATGCGCATCGTACTCGACCTGTCCGCGAACGATATCGCCTACTTCCGCAAGTGCCTCCAGACCGTCAAGAAGGGCAAGCAGGCCTCGGACGAGAGCGTCGTGCTCGAGGCGGCGAACGACATGATCACCGAGGTGGCGGCCGCGGAGGCTCCGGAGTTCGTCAAGGACCGGATCGGGAAGCTCGAGCAGCTCGTCCGGATGCTCGAGGACCAGCGCTGGCGCCTGACCGGCAACGACCGGGCGCGAGTCCTGAACGTCCTGGCCTACTTCGTCGACCCCGACGACCTGATCCCCGACCGCATCCCCGGCCTCGGCTACCTCGACGACGCGATCATGGTCGAGCTCGTCGTCCAGGAGCTGCGCCACGAGATCGACGCCTACGAGCGCTTCTGCGAGTTCCGCCGCACCGGCGAGCGCGACCCCGAGGACATCGAGCGCAAGCGCGTGCACCTGCAGGCGCGGATGCGCCGCAACCGCCGGCTCGACCGCGACCGCCGCCGCAACCGCCGCCGCCGCGGCGCGAAGACGCCGCTCGGCCTCTGGTAGCCATAGACGGCGATCGCTTCGCTTCTCGCACGGATTCCGTCGACCGGGTACCGGGCGGGGCTCCGTCGCGTAGGCGCGCGGGCAGCGGCAGGAGCGCAACGCTGGTCTCGTGTCCGTCTTGGCGAAGGAAGCGCGGGAGAACGTCGGTGACGCGATCGAGCGGGCCGCAAGCGATGGAGCCCCGCCCGGTACCCGGTCGACGGAATCCGTGCGAGAAGCGAAGCGATCGCCGTCTATGGCTACCAGA
>CAZQYK010000418.1:0-4320 GCA_964597285.1 uncultured Spirochaetales bacterium | reverse complement strand
CGCGCGGCTCCGCCGCGCTTGACTAGCGGCGCTCGGCGCAGCGCACCGCCGCGGTGCCGATCCGCACGATGCGCAGGTCGCCGAAGGGGGTGCCGACGCCGCTGTTGAGCGTGAGCGCCACCGCCAGCTCGCGCTCCGGGTCGGCCCACGCGCCCGACCCGCCGAAGCCGGCGTGCCCGAATCCGGCTGGCACCGCGCGGCCGAAGGTCGCGACGCGGTGGTAGCCGAGGCGCCAGTGCATCGGCAGCGGGATCACGCGGCCGAGGCTGCGGTTCTGGATCTCGGTCGCGCGCCACAGCGTCTCGCGGCTCATCAGGCGCACGCCGTCGAGCTCGCCGTCGGCCGCGAGCGTCGCGTACATCTTCGCGAGCGAGCGCGCCGTGAACATCCCGTTCGCGGCCGGGACCGACGCGGCGGCGAACTCGATCGAGTCGAAGTCCAGCTCCTCGATGCCGTGCGGCATCAGCGCCTCGGCGAGCTGCTCGAGGTCGATCGGCCGGCCGACGAGGCGCAGCAGCCGGTTGATGCCCCGCACCCAGCGGCGCATCGCCGTCATCGAGTTGCGCTCGCCGTTCATCAGCGCCGACGGGATCAGCTGGGCCTTGCGGTGCACCTGATCGGCCGGGAGCCCGATGTACAGGCCGTCGGCGCCGAGCGGACGCGCGAGCTCGCTCTCGAGCACCTCGCGGAAGGGCTTGCCGGTGACGCGCTGGATCAGCTCGCCGACGAGCCATCCGTAGGTGAGGCCGTGGTAGCCGTGGGTCTGGCCGGGCGGATGCGCGGGCGACGCGTCGGCGAGCGCCTCGACCATGTAGTCCCAGTCGAGCATGCGGCGCGCGTGGTCGACCATGCTGCGGATCCCGTAGAGCCCGGCCTCGTGGCACATCACCTGGCGCACGGTGATCTCGGACTTGCCGGCGTGGGCGAACTCGGGCCAGTACTCGCGCACCGGGTCGTCGTAGTCGAGCAGCCCGCGGTCGACGAGCATGTGGACGAGCGTCGACGCCACGCCCTTCGAGGTCGAGTACGACAGCGAGAGCGTGTCCTCCTCCCACGGCCGGCCGGCGACGTCGCGCGTCCCGCCCCAGCAGTCGACGACCTTCTGGCCGCGGTGGTAGACGCACAGCGCCGCGCCGCCCGGCCCCGCCGGCAGCTGCCGCTCGAAGGCGCGGCCCACGGAGGCGAAATCGGGGTGGACGTAGCCGCTCAGCATGAGCACCTCTCGGCCGGGCGTCGCGGACGGGGGGTCGAACGGGTTCGCGTGCGGACGATCGGGAATCTCGAGAAGATGACGGGAGGAGACGCCAGCATAGCGCCGCGCCCGACGCTAGCGCCCGAGCGCGCGCAGCGCCGCGGCGATCGCCTCGGCCGCGACGCGGTTGCCCTCGGCGTTCAAGTGGCTCGGCACCTCGAGCCCGGCGCGGGCCTCGTGCATCACGAACAGCGCGTCCGTGCCGCGCTGCGCGACCTCCGGCTCGAGCGCGGCGCGCAGGTCGAGCACCGGCACTCCGCGCAGCCGCGCGCGCGCGACGAGCGGCGCGATCGGCTCCGGGTCGCTGCGCGGGATCCACTGCACGACGAGCAGCAGCGCGCGCCCCTCGCCGTGCGCGCGCGTGACGAGGCGGTCGAACAGGCGCCGCGCGACCTCGGGTCCGTCGCGGTGCACGCGCACGCTCTCGGGAACGCCCCAGCCGTCGGGGTCGACGGCGCGGAACAGCAGGTCGGCGACGAAGCTGTGACGCAGCGCGCGCCGCGGCGCCGACTCGCCCGGCGGGCCCCGGTGCGGCCGGGGGACCGGGACGTTGTGCAGCACGAGGCGGTCGCCGTCGAGCGCGAAGTAGGGCTTCCACGAGTAGCGGTACGAGAACTCGCAGCGCAGCACGTCCTCGGGCAGCAGGCTCACGGCGATCGCGTCGGCGTCGGCGCCCGCGCCGTCGAGCAGCCGCTCGCCGCGCAGCACGATCTGGTCGACGCCGTAGCCGAACACGCCGCCGTTGAGCACCGGGCGCCCGAGCTCGCGCTCGAGCCGGGCCGGCCAGGTGTCGGCGTCGTCGACCTCGTCGCCGAAGGTGAACGAGTCGCCGAGCGCGAGGAGTGGCACCCCGGGCGGGCGCGGTGCACCGTTCGCGCGCAGTCCGTCGGCGTCGATCGTCACCTCGCGACGCCACAGGTTGTCGCGCCCCGACGCGCCCGGCCGCGGCACGTAGCCGAGCGTCTCGTCGTACTCCGCCGGGTATCCGCCGGCGAAGCCGAGCAGGCTGCGCCGGCCGGCCGCGGAGACCGGGCGCTCGGCGAGGCCCCCGTGCGCGATGCGCAGCGCGAGCTCGGCCACGGCGAGGGTCGCCGCGACCGACAGCCCGACGGTGAGCGCGGCGAGCAGCGCCTCGCGGCGTCGGACCGGGCTCGTCACGGCGTTCGGTCTGCCGGAGTCATCCGCGCGCCGACGCTAGCCCAGCGGGGGTCGATCGCGCGTCGGCGCCGGCGCGTCCGGACGCCACCGCGGTCGACTTTCGCGACGGGCCGTGATACCCAAGCGACGGATGAGGTCCCCCGCCCTCGACACGCGCGGTGCGCGCGGCTGATGCCGTGGTGCGCCTCTGGGTCCGTGTCCAGACCCTCGTCGGCGGAGCGATCGCCCTCGTGCTGCGCCTGCTGCTCGCGGTCGTCGTCGTCGAGGGCACCGCGAGCCTGATCGGCTTCGCGCTCGCGCTCCCCGACCACGGCGTTCCGGCCGAGCGCGAGCGGCTGCACCTGCAGTACGACCCCGAGCTCGGCTGGTCGCACGTTCCCGACACCCACCTCGTCGACTTCTACGGGCCGGGCCGCCACCTGACGATCAACCCGCAGGGCTTTCGCGCGAGCCGCGCGATCGCGAGCGAGCCGCCGCGCGACCGCCTGCGCGCGCTCTGCGTCGGCGACTCGTTCACGCTCGGCACCGGCGTCGACGACGCCGACACGTGGTGTGCCCAGCTCGAGGCACTCGAGCCGCGACTCGAGACCGTCAACATGGGACAGCGCGGCTACGGGGTGGACCAGCTCTACCTGTGGCTGCGGCGCGACGGCCTGCCGCTCGAGCCGCAGCTGCTGATCGTCGCGCTGACGCGCGAGGACTTCGGCCGGATGGAGGCGGACCGCTTCGGCCACTACGCCAAGCCGATGCTGCGCGTCGACGACGACGGCCAGCTCCGGACGCTCAACGTGCCGGTGCCGCACGGCGAGCAGGACCTCCCGTGGCTGCGCCGGAACCTGCGCTTGTTCGAGTCGCTGCGGATCGTACAGCTCGCACAGCCGGCGATCGAAGCGCTGTTCCCCGAGCAGCGGCCGCAGCTCGCCGCCGGCGACCTCGCCCAGCTCTCTGCGCGCGTGTTCGAGGAGCTCCAACGCCTCGCCGACGCGCGGCCCGCGACGCTCGTGCTCGTCTACCTGCCGACCCGCGACACCGAGGAGCCGGCGGCCGACCTGTGGCGGCGGCGCATCGCGCGCGAGGCGCGCCAGCGCGGCATCGCGTTCGTCGACCTCGTCGAGGAGCAGCGGGCGCTGCCGCGCAAGGCGGTCGCGAGGCTCTACATCCCGCGCGGAGCGTTCGACTTCCCCGGCGCGAACGGGCACTTCAGCGAGGCCGGCAACAGCTGGATCGCGCAGACGCTGCGCGAGCACCTGCGGCGGATGCCGGAGCTCGCCGAGGCGCTCGACGCCCCGCCCGACCTCGCGGCCCTGTCGCGCGAGAGATGAGCCGCGGGGTGTATGCTGCGCGCTGACGCACGGCCCAGGAGGTGCTCCCGATGCCCGACTACGACCTGCTGATCCGAGGCGGACGGATCGTCGACGGCACCGGCGCGCCGGTGCGGCCCGGAGACGTCGCGGTCCGCGACGGGCGCATCGCCGCGCTCGGCGACGTGCGCGGCGACGCGGCGCGCACGCTCGACGCGTCGGGCTGCGCGGTCGCCCCGGGCTTCGTCGACCTCCACACCCACTACGACGCCCAGGTGCTGTGGGACCGCATGCTCTCGATCTCGCCGTGGCACGGCGTGACGAGCGTCGTGATGGGCAACTGCGGCTTCGGCATCGCGCCGACGCGCCCCGAGCACCGCGACCTGATCCTGCGCACGCTCGAGAGCGTCGAGGGCATGTCGCTCGACGCGCTGCGCGCCGGCGTCGGCGACGACTGGCCCTTCGAGACCTTCCCGGAGTTCCTCGACGCGATCGAGTCGCGCGGCACCGCGATCCACGTCGCGGCGCTCGTCGGCCACACGCCGGTGCGCCTGTACGTGATGGGCGAGGAGTCGACCGAGCGCGAGGCCACACGGGAGGAGATCGACG
>CAZQYK010000417.1:0-6257 GCA_964597285.1 uncultured Spirochaetales bacterium | reverse complement strand
CGGCAACGAGTATCTCGAGGGCATGCTCGGCGCGTTCAAGGCGCGCGCGGTGCCGGTCAACGTCAACTACCGCTACGTCGACGACGAGCTCGTCTACCTGCTCGACGACTCGGACGCGCGCGCGATCGTCTACCACGCGCGCTTCGCGCCGACGCTCGCGCGCATCCGCGAGCGGGTGTCGGGCGTGCGGCTCTGGCTCCAGGTCGGCGACGACTCCGGCGAGGCGCTGCTGCCGGGCGCGCTCGACTACGAGGCCGCGCTCGCCGCAGCGGCGCCCGACCCGCCTCGCGACCTCTCGCCCGACGACCTGTACGTGCTCTACACCGGCGGCACGACCGGGATGCCGAAGGGCGTGCTGTGGCGCCAGGAGGACATCTTCCACGCCGCGCTCTACACGCGCCCGGTCGCGACGCCCGAAGAGGTGGTCGCGCACGCCCGGCGCGGCGACATCCGCGCGCTGCCGACGCCTCCCTTCATGCACGGCGCAGCGCACTGGGCCGCGCTCAACATGTGGTTCCTCGGCGGCACCGTCGTCGTGCAGTCGAACCCGGCGCGGCTCGACCCCGACGACGTCTGGTCGACCGTCGAGCGCGAGCGGGTCAGCGCCCTGACGATCGTCGGCGACGCGTTCGGCCGCCCGCTCGCCGACGAGCTGCGCCGCAGCGGCCGCTCGCGCGACCTGTCGTCGCTGCGGCTGCTGACCTCGGGCGGCGCGATCCTGACCGCCGCGCTCAAGCGCGAGCTGCTCGAGCTGCTGCCCGGCGTGCGGCTGCTCGACGCGCTCGGCTCGTCGGAGAGCGGCTCCCAGGCGGCGGTGTCGGCGCGCGGCCCCGACGACGCCGAGACGGGCCGCTTCGAGCTCGCGCCCGACAGCTGCGTGCTGCGCGAGGACCTCTCGGGGCCGGTCGCGCCGGGCAGCGGCGAGCAGGGCTGGCTCGCGCGACGCGGCCGCGTGCCGCTCGGCTACTACGGAGACCCGAAGAAGACCGCGGCGACCTTTCCGACGGTCGACGGCGTCCGCTACGCGGTGCCCGGCGACCGCGCGCTGCTCGAGGCCGACGGCCGCCTGCGGCTGCTCGGCCGCGACTCGGTGACGATCAACACCGGCGGCGAGAAGGTCTTCGCCGAGGAGGTCGAGCACGCGCTGAAGCACCACCCCGCCGTCTACGACGCGGTCGTCGTCGGCACGCCGCACCCGCGCTGGGGCCAGCAGGTGACGGCGCTCGTGCGGCTGCGCGGCGGCGAGGCGCCGTCGGAGGAGGCCCTGCTCGCGGTGGCGCGCGCGCACGTCGCGGCCTACAAGCTGCCGAAGCGTTTCGTCTTCGTCGACGAGATCCGGCGCTCGCCGAGCGGCAAGGCCGACTACCGCTGGGCGCGCGCGACCGCGCTCGAGCGGCTTTGATCAGACGCGGCGCAGCGCGTCGTGCAGCGCGCGGATGCGCGCGGCATTCGCGCCGAGGTCGCCGCGGCCGTCGCGCGACTTCGAACGCACGTCGACGCGCGAGCCGGCGCCGTCGGGTCGGATGCGCACCGCGACGTCGTCGACGAAGCGGAACACGCGCGACGTGACGGTCGCCTCGATCTCGCCGCGCTCCGGGTCGCTGCGCTCGATGCTCCAGCCGAGCCGGCGCATTGCCTCGGTCACGAGCGTGTGCGCCTCGCGCGGCGAGCCCTCGAGCGCGATCGGCGCGAGGTCGGGATAGCCGGCGGCCTGCTTCTCGGCGAAGTCGGCCGGGTAGCCCATGTCGCGGCCGGCGTTCGCCGGCTCGTCGGCGAGCGCGCGGAAGGCCGGCGGGTCGGCGGGGTCGGTGGTGACGTCGTTGATCACCGGCAGGTCCGAGCTCGGCGCGGCGAGCCCGAGCATCGTGGCGACCAGCCCCGCGCCGACCAGCGTCGCGCCGAGTGCGCGCCGCCGGCCGGCGCGGCCGGTCGCCGGGCGCGTCGCGTACAGGCCGACGAGCCCGAGCAGCAGCGCGAGCGCGCCGACCGCCGTGCCGAGCAGGTAGAGCCGGAACGCGACGAAGCCCCCGAGCGCGCCGAGCTGCACCGCGAGCGGTGCGCCGACGACGAGCGCCAGCGCGACGACGGCGCAGAGCGCGGCGAGCTGCGCGAGGCGGGAGGTGCTCACGGATCCCCAGCATACACCGAGTCGCCGGCGGGGTAGCGAGCCGATAGCGTGTGGCGCATGGAGAACGTGAAGCGCGAGCGGCGCGGGGCCGTGGCCCTGCTGACCCTGAACCGGCCCCAGGCCCTGAACGCGCTCGACGCGGCGACGCTCGAGGCGCTCGAGACGGCCTGTGCCGCGCTGTCCTCCGACGCGTCGGCGCGCGCGGTCGTCGTCACCGGCGAGGGCCGCGCGTTCGCGGCCGGCGCCGACATCGCCGCGATGCGGCCGATGAGCGCCGCCGAGGCCGGCGCGTTCAGCCGCCTCGGGCAGCGCTGCTTCGACGCGCTCGAGGCGCTGCCGATGCCGACGATCGCCGCGGTCAACGGCTACGCGCTCGGCGGCGGCTGCGAGCTCGCGCTCGCGTGCGACTGGATCTACGCGAGCGAGAAGGCGCGCTTCGGCCAGCCCGAGGTGAACCTCGGCATCCTGCCGGGCTTCGGCGGCACGAGCCGGCTCGTGCGGCGCGGCGGCCCGGCGTGGGCGAAGGATATAGTGCTCGGCGGCGAGCCGATCGACGCCGAGCTCGCGCTGCGCATCGGCCTCGCGAACCGCGTGTTCGCGCCCGAGGCGCTCGTGGACGCGGCGCTGGCCGCCGGCGAGAAGCTCGCCGCGAAGGGCCCGCTCGCGATCGCCGCGGCCAAGCGCGTGATCGTGCAGGGCGCGGACGCCGACGCCCGCGTCGCCGCGGCGCTCGAGCGCGAGGCCTTCGCCGCCGCGTTCGCGAGCGACGACCGCGCCGAGGGCATGGTCGCGTTCCTCGAGAAGCGCGACCCGAAGTTCAGCGGCCGCTAGCGCTCCGCTTCCTCGAGCGCTCCGGCGCGCGCCTCGAGCGGGGCGGCGGTCGCGGCGTCGCCGGCGGCGCGGGCGGCGCGGGCGAGCTCGCGGTGCATCGTCGCCGAGTCGGGCGCAGCGGCGGTGAGCTCGCGGATCGCTGCCGCGGCGCGCTCGGGCTCGCCGGCGGCGTAGGCGGCGCTCACCGCGAACGGGCCCATCGCGAGCGCGCGCCCGCTGCGCTCCCAGAGGTCGAGCACGCCGCGCCAGTCGGCGGCGCGCGCGAGCTCGGCGGCGCGAGACGCCCAGGTGCCGTGCGGCGGCAGGAAGTGGAAGGGGCGGCGCGCGCGCAGCACGTCGTAGACCTGCGGCGACGGGCGGCCGAGCCGGTACGGAAGCGGACCGAACACCGCCGCGTAGAATCCGGCCCCGTCGCCCATCGTCGCCGCGAGCGCTTCCTGCGGGACGGCGATGCGCTCGAGCGCGTCGTAGGTACCGTCGGCCGGCCAGCGCGCGCGGTGGCCCAGCTCGGGGACGACGATGACATCGCCGGCCGAAATCTCCGAGCGCCGGAAGTCGACCGGCCGGGCGCCGCGCCGCTGCATGTAGTGCTGGAAGCCCCAGTGGCCGACGAACCAGATCCGCGCGGCGGCATACCGCTCATGGATGAGGCGCGCCGCGTCGCGCGCCGCGGCGGCCGAGGCCGCGTCGCCCTGTGCGACGACGAGCGAGAGCGCAGCCGCGGCGCCGAGCGCGACGGCGAGGCGCGCCGGACGCGGCGCGAGCCAGGGGTTGCGCACGCGGGCGATGCGCCGCGCGACGAGCAGCGCGAGCGGCGGCGCGAGCGGGAGCAGCGCGCGACCGTTCGTCGTCCAGTTCAGCGCGACGGCGAACACGACGGTGCCGCCAGACCAGAGCGCGAGCAGCGCGTTCGCCGCGTCGCGCCGCGCGAGCAGCTCGCTCGCGGCGACCTTCGCGAGCGCCGCCCCGGCGGCGCCGAACGCCGCGACGTGGAGCCGCGTGGCCAGGCTGCCGGCAGAGTCGAGCGCGGCGAGCGCGCCGCCGAGCGCGAGCGCCGCGGCGCCGCCGGCCGCGAGCATGCGGCGCGTCGCGAGAAAGGGAGCGAAGAGCGCGAGCGTCGCGCAGCCGCCGCCGGCGAAGACCGCGCCGAGCGCCCAGCGCAAGCCGCCGCCGCCGCCCTCGCGCAGCGCGAAGTCGGCCGCGGCGCGAAGCTGTGGCGCGCCGTACATCGCCGTGGTGACGACCTCCCACGCGACGAGCGCAGCGACCGGCAGCGCGAGCGGCACGAGCGCCACCGGACGCGCGCGCGCGATCAGCGCATGGGCGGCGAGCAGCGGCACGAGCGTCGCGCCGAAGTACTTCGTCAGCGCGCACAGCGCGGCGAGCCCGGCGGCGATCCAGCAGTCGCGCGCGCTCGCCTCGTCGACGCCGCGCGTCCAGAAGAACACGGCCCAGACGTAGAGCGCGAGCATCGGGACGTCCGACATCAGCGTCGTCGCCGAGACGAGCGCGACCGGCGTGGCAAGGGTCGCGAGCGCGGCGAGCCACGGCCGCGCACCGAGCCGGCGCGCCAGCGCGTGCACACCGAGCACGAGCGCGAGCGCCGGCAGCAGGAAGGTCAGGTGCAACGCGCGCTCGCTCGTGCCGAGCGCGGCGCTCCACAGCGCGATGTAGTACGAGACGAGCGGTGGGTTCTGGTTCACCTGCGCGACCGACTGCTCGGCGCCGTACCAGTTCACCGTCGCGCCGTAGAAGTCGGCGGGCTCGGCGCGGATCTGCTCGGCGACCCACAGATAGAAGGGGTCGTCGACGTGGAGCGCCTTGTCGGAGAAGGGGAGCAGCAGCGCTGCGGCGCACGCGGCCGTCGCGAGCGCCGAGCGGCGCGCCGCGGTCACCGACGGCGCCTCAACCGCGCGGCTCCACCACCCAATATCGGATCGGCGGCGCGTCGGGGCCCGGCGGCGGCAGCTCGTACTTCTCGGCGTACGCGCGGCGCACGTCGGCGAGGCGATCCTCGTCGCCCAGCGGCGCGAGGCGCACCTCGTACACCGCGTCGCCGACGCGCAGACGCACGTCGGGGTCGCGGTCGACCCAGCCCGGCCAGCGCTTGCTCTCGGGGTCGCGCGCCCCGAGGTAGAGCGCGCCGCCGTGCGCCGCGCACCAGATCGTCACCGAGTGCGGCAGCAGATAGGGTGCGTGCACCTCGAGCGCGACCTCGCGGTGCGCGTCGGTGAACGACCAGTCGTCGGGGAAGGGCGCGACGTCGCCGCTCAGGTGCAGGCCCGGCCGGCGGTCGGACGGGTCGATGCAGGCCGCGAGTCCGGCGGCGAATGCGAGCAGCGCGACGGCGAGCCCGGTGTTCAGGGAACGTCCCATCTCTCCTCCTCCGGCGGCGGGCGCGCGCCGCTCCCGGCGCATAGTATCCGCGTCGCGATGGCCGTCGAGGACGTGATCCGGATCGCCCGCCGCTTCTGCGGGCCGCCCGAGTCCGGCAACGGCGGCTACGTCGCCGGCGCGCTCGCGCTGCGCCTCGTCGCCGGCCCGGCCGCGGTGCGGCTGCACGCGCCGCCGCCGCTCGCGACGCCGCTCGCGCTGCGCCGCGCCGGCGCCGCGCTCGCGCTGCGAGACGGCGAGCGGCTCGTCGCCCGCGCGGCGCCGGCGTGCGTCGATCTCGAGGCCCCACCGCCGCCGGGCCCCGACGCGGCGGCCGCCGCGTCGCGCGGGTTCCGCGGCTTCGACGACCACGTCTTCCCGACCTGCTTCGTCTGCGGGCCCGAGCGCGCGGCGGGCGACGGGCTGCGGATCTTCCCCGGGCCGCTCGCCGGCCGCGACGCGGTGGCCGCGCCGTGGCGGCCCGACGCGTCGCTCGACGCAGGCGACGGCACCGTCGCGCCCGAGTTCCTGTGGGCCGCGCTCGACTGCCCGGGCTGCTTCGCATTTCCGCAGGTCGACGGCGCCGTCGTGCTCGGCGAGATCGCCGCGCGGCTCGGCGCCCCGGTCGCGGTCGGCGAGGCGTGCACGCTCATCGGCTGGCGGATCGCGCACGAGGGGCGCAAGCACAGGACCGGAACTGCGCTCTACGGAGAGTCGGGTGCGCTCCGGGGCGTCGCGCGCGCGACGTGGATCGAGGTGCCGCGCCCGGGCCGCGCCTAATGCGCTAGCGCGCGCCGAAGCCGCCGACGTAGGGCAGCGCGTCGGCGGTGCGCTCGATCGCGTCGCCGGCGTCGAGCAGCACCGCGGTCGCGTTCCAGCTGCCCTGGAGCAGCTGCTCGCGGGTTCCGTCGGGAATCCGGGCCTC